>NZ_JBFRFG010000003.1:0-260481 GCF_052114705.1 Terrabacter sp. 2YAF2 | reverse complement strand
GTTCCCCGCGGTACGGGACACGCCGACCTCGCGTGCGGCCGCCAGGACACTCCACCCCCGCTCGCGCAGCTCCATGAACCGTTGACGCTTGGCCGACTGCGGGCGACGCCCCGGCCCCTTCTTGACACGACGAGACGACATCTTCAGGACCCCGAACACTAGGAAGTGTTGCGGCCGTCGCTAGAAACCACCCTGCCGTCAGGGGGTCAGTTTTTCGACTGCCGTTGACACACGTGAAGGAGGAACCTGACAGTAACTGCTCTGTCGTCGTCTCCGGGACACCAAACAGCGGCACGGCCGCGGTGATGCGCTGTTCTTTATCGCAGACGAGGCGCACCGGATATGCTGGGGAAGCACGCGTTCCGCCCTTGCTCGAAGACGTGTTGGCACTCAGGCAGCACCCGCCACCAGACGGCGTCGGGTCCAATGGTCTCTTGACCCGCGACGTGACGACCACCGGTGCCGGCTACAAGGAGGCGGTGGCGGAGTTCGCAGTCGCCTATGCCGACCAGAACGAGCGTGACCACGCCGCGCTCGCCGCCGCGGTGGAGTCGGGGCGGCTGCCCGGGCGTCACGACCTGTGAAGGTGACACCGAACCTCACGCCGTGGGTAGAGGCTGGGGGTCAGATCCCGTGCGTCCGGGCGACGAGGTCCCGGTAGCGGGCCACGACCTCGGCGTTCACCTGCTCGTCGCCGGGTCGTGCGGGGTGCTCCGAGTCGATCTCGAGGGCCCAAGTGGGCGGGTCCTGTTCTCCTGACAGGGCCCACGCGGCCTGCCGGGCAGCGCCGACACCGACGTACTCGGCAGGTGCGGGCACGACGACCGGGGCGCGGAAGAGGCCCGGTGCGACCTCGCGGACCGCGCGGGAGGCGGCCGCGCCACCGATGAGCAGGATCCGCCCGACCTCGACGCCCTTGTCGCGCAGCGCATCCACGCCGGCGACGAGGTTGCACAGCATCCCCTCGACCGCGGCACGGGCGAGGTTCTCGGGTGTCGCGTTGGAGCGGGTGAGCCCGCTCAGGGTGCCGGTGGCGTCCGGCAGGTCAGGGGTGCGCTCGCCGTCGAGGTAGGGCAGGAGGCTGAGCCCCCCGGCACCCGGGCTCGCCTGCAGTGCAAGGCGGTCGAGCTCCGCGAGGTCCACACCGATCATCGCGGCCGCCGCCGAGAGCACCCGCGCGGCGTTGAGGGTGCACATGAGGGGCAGGTGGTGGCCCGTCGCGTCGGCGAAACCCGCGATGGCGCCGGACTCGTCGCGGATCGCGCGGTCGTGCGGCGTGAAGACCGTGCCGCTCGTGCCGAGCGAGACGACGACGTCGCCCGGGTGGAGCGTGAGGCCGAGTGCGGCCCCCATGTTGTCCCCGGTGCCGGCGGCGACGAGCAGGCCGTCCGCGGTGCGTCCCGCCGGCTGTGCGGGAGCGAGCACCTCAGGGACCTCGATGCCACGGCCGAAGGCACGCTCGAGCAGGTCGAGACGGTAGTCGTTGTCGGCGGCGGACCAGTAGCCGGTGCCGGAGGCATCGCCACGGTCGGTGCTCCATCGTTCGAAGCCGTTGCCCTGCTGCAGGATCCGGCCGGTCAGCCAGTCGTGGGGCAGCACGACCCGAGCCACCCGTGCAGCCTTCCCGGGCTCGTGCTCGGCGAGCCACCGCAGCTTCGTGACGGTGAAGCTCGCGACCGGCACGAGGCCGACGGCGTCGACCCAGGCGCCGGCGCCGCCGAGCTCGGCTGTGAGGTCACGGGCCGCGCCGGCGCTGCGGGTGTCGTTCCACAGCAGGGCGTCGCGCACGACGGTGTCGTCCTCGTCGAGGGTGACCATGCCGTGCTGTTGGCCGCTCACGGCGACGGCTGACACGCCGTCGAGGATGCCGTCGCCGGTGGCTTGCTCGTAGGCCTCCCACCAGCGGTCGGGGTGCACCTCGGTCCCTTCCGGGTGCGGAGCCCGGGCCGTGCGCACCACCTGTCCCGTCTCGGCGTCGCAGGCGACGATCTTGGTCGACTGGGTCGAGCTGTCCACGCCCGCGACGAGTGCCCGTCCCCGAGTCACGTGGTGGCGCTCCGCCCGGTCCATGACTGCAGCGTTCCCCGAGCTCCGTTGCTGTGCAAGGTCGAGAGCGCCTCCGTGAATGCTGACGTGAACCTCTGGTCGTCGACGAGCCCTCCGAAGAGGTCGCGGTCGCGCAGGAAGGCGAGCGGGTCCTCGCCCTGTCTGGCGGCCGCAGCCATGACCCTGTCCTTGACGCGGTCCACGACCTCGATCGGCTCGCCCTGCTCGTCGACGCCCTCGGCGTAGCGCGCCCACGAGGCGACGACGAGGGCCGACCGCTGGATCTGGCCGCCGGTCTCGAGGTTGCGCCTGATGACGGGCACGAGCCACTTGGGGATGCGGTCCGAGCTCTCGGCGCAGAGCCGGGCGAGGGTGTCGCGCACCTCCGGGTTGGCAAAGCGGTCGACGAGCTCGTGGCGGTAGGCGTCGAGGTCCACGCCCGGGACCTCCGGCAGCGTCGGGGTGCCCTCGCGCTCCATGTAGCCGAGCAGGAAGTCGACGAAGAGGGGGTCCTGGCACACCTCGTGGGCGTAGCGGTAGCCCGCCAGGTAGCCGAGGTAGCACAGGGCCTGGTGGCTTGCGTTGAGCAGCCGCAGCTTCATCAGCTCGTACGGCACGACGTCCCCGACGAGCTGCACGCCGGCCTCCTCGAACGGCGGCCGCCCGTCAGTGAAGTGGTCCTCGAGAACCCACTGCGTGAACGGCTCGCACACGACGGGCCAGCCGTCCTGGACGCCGAACTCGACGGCAAGTCGCTCGATGTCCTCGGGCGCCGTGACCGGGGTGATGCGGTCCACCATGCAGTTGGGGAACGACACGTGCTCGTCCATCCACTCCGCCAGCGACGGGTCCTTGGCCCGCGCGAAGGCCGTCATCATCTTGCGCGCCACGTCGCCGTTGCCGGGCAGGTTGTCGCACGACATGACCGTGAACGGCTGCTCACCGGCCTCCCGCCGGGCGGCCAGTCCGGCGATGACGTAGCCGAAGACGGTCCGTGGCACGGCACCCGCCTCGAGGTCGGCCCGGATCGCCGGGTCGTCGGCGTCGAACTCACCGGTCACCTGGTTGACGAGATAGCCACCCTCGGTGATGGTCAGCGACACGATCCGCGTGCGCGGGTCGGCGAGCCGGTCGACGACCGCCTGCGGGTCGTCCGGGGCCAGCATCAGCTCGACGATGCTGCCGATGACCCGCGCCTCCCGGTGACCGTCCGGGTGCTTGACGACGAGCGTGTAGAGCCCGTCCTGCGCGGTCAGCGTGTCGACGATCCGGCGGTCCTGGGGCAGGGCCCCCACCCCGCAGATGCCCCAGTCGAGAGCCAGCCCGTCGTTCATGAGCCGGTCGACGTACATCGCCTGATGGGCGCGGTGGAAGCCGCCCACACCGAAGTGCACGATGCCGGCCGTGACCTGCGAGCGGTCGTATGCCGGCCGTCCGACGTGCGACGGCAGGGCGGCATACGTGCTCTGCGACAAGGGGATCGGCGTCGATGACGCCTTGGCGTCAGTACTAGTCATGTTCGTCTGGGTCCTCTCGAAGGTGCGGCCGGACGTGCTGATGGGTGCCTCAGTGGACCTCGGACATGCTCCACATCGTCCAGAGCTCGGTCCGCATCCGGCGTGGCTGGCGGAGGGTGTAGCCGACGGCCTGGGCGATGTCGGCCGGCTCCATGAAGTCGCCATCGGACGGGTCCCGGTCGCCGAACCGGCCATCGGCTGCCGCGAAGGGCGTGTTGACCCCGGCCGGCGCGATGGTGGTGGCTCGGATGCCCTCCGCGCGGAGTTCCCGGTCGAGGGCGTAGCCGAGGTTGATCTGTGCACCCTTCGTGGCGGCGTAGACGGCCTCCTTGCCGCCACCGATCAGCAGTCCGGCGACCGAGCCGATGATGACGATGTCGCCGCCGTCGCCCTGGGCGCGGAACTGACGGACCGCCGCGCGGGCGAGCCACACGGTCCCCTTGACGTTGACGTCGACCATGAGCGAGACCTCATCGGCGGAGTAATCGAGAACCCCGCCGTAGAAGCCGATTGCAGCGTTGGCGACGACGGAGTCGACCCGACCGAACGCCCGCACTCCGGCGGCGATGAGCTCGTCCGCGGTGCTCTCGTTTCGAACGTCTCCGACGCTTACGACCAGGACATTCTCGTCCCAGTCCTGCTGCAACTGGCCGAGCGCGTCGGCCCGCAGGTCCCCGGCCACCACGCGGCCACCACTCTCCAGGACGAGCCGGGCGATGGCTCCCCCGATACCGCCCCCGGCGCCGGTGACGACGACAACAGCGTCCTTCAGGCTTCTTCCGTACTGATCCATCGCGTGGGTTCCTTCAATGCGGGTCGTGACGTCGCTCCCTGGATGCTTCGTGGAGCTCGGGTTCACCGGACGGCGCCCATCGACAGGCCCTGGACAAGCTTGTCCTGGGCAGCGAACCCGGCTGCCAGCACGGGAAGCGACACGACGAGCGACGCGGCGCAGACCTTGGCGAGGAAGAGGCCCTGGCTCGTGACAAACCCCGTGAGGAAGACCGGTGCCGTCCCCGCGACCGTGCCGGTGAGCACACGGGCGAGGAGCAGCTCGTTCCAGCTGAAGATGAAGCAGATCAGGGCCGCCGCCGCGATGCCGGGCATGACGACCGGCGCGATGACGTCACGCAGCGTCCGATTCAGGCTCGCGCCGTCGACCTGGGCGGCCTCGAGCATCTCCACCGGCACCTCTGCGAGGAAAGAGCGCAACATCCAGATGGCGATCGGCAAGTTCATCGCCGTGTAGAGGATGATGAGGTACCAGATGTTGTCGAGCACGTGAGCCTTCTGGGCGATGAGGTAGAGCGGCAGGATGCCGGCGACGATGGGGAGCATCTTCGTGCTGAGGAAGAAGAACAGCACGTCGGTCCACTTGCGCACCGGCCGGATCGACAGGGCGTATGCCGCCGGGAATGCCAGCAGGATCACGAGGGTCGTGGAGATGAGGCTGGCTGTCAGCGAGTTCAGCAGTGCCGGCCAGGGCCCCGCCGCGAAGAACGACTGGTAGCCCTCGAGGCTGAGTGGGGCGAAGACGTCAGGAGGGTTCTTCGCCGCGTCGGTCTCCTTGTGGAACGAGGTGAGCAGCATCCAGAAGACGGGCAGCGCGAAGAGTAGGCCGACGATCCAGGCCAGCACGCCGAGCAGCGCAGCCTTCTTGGGCGGCTTGCGGTGGTGGATCTCTGACGGGTCCATCGGTGCGGGCCTCGCGCTGGACGTGGGCGTGGCACCGGTTGCAGGGGTAGCGCTCATCGGGACTCCTCCTTGAACAGGCTGAACACGGTGCGCAGCGCCAAGGTCGCTATGGCGATGGTGGCGATCACCACGACGACGCCTGCGGCGGAGGCGCGCCCGTAGTCCTGGGCGGTGTAGAAGGTTTGGTAGATGTAGTAGGGCAGGTTGGCCGTACCGAGCCCGCCCGAGGTGATCGTGAAGACGGCGTCGAAGTTCGCCACGACGTAGATCGCGCCGAGCAGGCCGGAGAGCTCGATGTACTGGCGCAGGTGCGGCAGTGTCATGTTCTTGAAGATCTGCCAGCTGCTAGCTCCGTCGATGCGGGCGGCCTCGACGACGTCGAGCGGCCGGCTCTGCAGGCCCGCGAGCAGGATCAGCATCATGAACGGCGTCCACTGCCAGACGAGCGCCGCGATGATGGACCACAGCGGGTTGTTCGTGATCCAGTCCGGCTGCGGTGCGTTGGGACCGAAGACCCATTTGAGCAGGCCGTTGAAGAGGCCGTACTCCGGGTTGTAGAGGGCGTGCTTCCACAGCAGCGCCGCTGCCACGGGCACGATGAGGAACGGCACGATCATCAGCGTCCGCACGACGCCACGGCCGAGGAATTTCCGATCGAGCAGCAGGGCGATGGCCAGGCCCAGCACGAGGCTGATCCCGACGACGCCGACGGTGAGCAGGATGGTGACGACGACGGCCTGTCGGGCGTTGATGTCGGTGAAGACCCGCTTGTAGTTGTCGAGACCGGCGAACCCGCGCTCGTCGGGGTAGTAGGCGTTCCAGTTCATGAAGGAGATGACGAGCGTCCCGATGAACGGCAGCTGCGTCAGGACGATGACGAAGACCAGCGCCGGCAGCAGGGGCGCGCGGCGGGCCCAGTCACCGGCCTTGGCCAGCTGGGTGGACCGCTGCTGTTGCGCGGCTGGAGCGGGCGTGACCTCGGCGGTGGTGTCTGCGGTACTCACTGTCCCTCCCTCGACTGGTAACGCTCGGCGACGTCCTGGGCCAGGCCCTGCCCCTTGTCGAGGGCCTCGTCGACCGTGGTCTTACCGGCGATCGCCGAGCTGACGTCCTGACTGACCTGTGTACCCAAGTCCGGAAACTCGGGGATGTCGACGAACTGGATGCCCAGGGCCGGCCGGGGCTGCACTCCGGGGTTGGCCGGGTCGGCGGCCTCGATGGCGGCCTTCGTCGGTGCGGCGAACGCGCCTGCCTCCTTGAGGTAGGCGGGCTTGTCGTAGGTCGAGGCACGCTTGCCGGCGGGGACGCGGGACCAGCCGAGCTTGTCGCCGACGAGTTGCTCGTAGTCCTTGCCCGAGGCCCAGGAGATGAACTTCCAGGCGTTTTCCTGCTTCGTGCTCGCCGCCTGGATGCTCCACGACCACGCGTAGAGCCAGCCCGAGCTCTCCGTCTTGACTACCGGCGCCGCCGCATAACCGATCTTTCCGCGGACCGGGGAGTCTTTCGCTTCAAGGGAGCCGGCGGCCGACGTGGCGTCGTACCACATGGCCACGCTGCCCTGCGTGAGGTTGTTGAGGCACTCGGTGAAGCCTGCCTGGGGAGCCCCGTTCTCGCCGTGCGCACGCACCAGGTTCACGTAGAAGTTGACCGCTTCCTTGAACTCCGGCGCGTTGACCTTGGGGGTCCAGTCCTTCTCGAACCACGTGCCTCCGAAGGTGTTGACGAGAGTCGTCAGCGGGGCGAAGATCTGGCCCCAGCCTGGCTGACCCCGAAGACAGATCCCGGCCATCCCAGGCTTCGCGTTGTCGAGCTTGGCGGCAATGTCGGCGACCTGCTGCCAGGTGGGCCGCGCGGGCATCGTCAGGCCCTTCTCCTGCATCACGTCCTTGCGGTACATGAGGAAGGAGGACTCGCCGTAGAAGGGCTCGCCGTAGACCTTGCCTCCCGACGAGAGCGAGACCTGCATCGGCTTGAGGATGTCAGCCTGGTCGAACGCCGCGTCCTTGGCGATGAAGCCGTCGAGGGGGCTGATCCACTTCGCCTTGGCGTAGATCGGGATCTCGAAGTTGCTGAGGCTGGCCACGTCGTACTGGCCGGCTTGGCTGGTGAACTCCTGGCTGATCTTGTCGCGGACGTCGTTCTCCGGGAGCACGGTGAAGTTGACCTTGATGCCGGTCTTCGCGGTGAAGTTGTCGGCCGTCAGCTGCTGCAGGTCCACCATCTGCGGGTTGTTGACCATCAGGACGTTGATGGCGTCACCACCGCCGCCCTGCCCGGCCGCGCCCCATCCGGCACAGGCGGAAAGGCTCGCGACGAGCCCAGTCGTGAGCGTTGCGGCGACGACCGTGCGCCGCCTGCGAGTGCCGTGTCGGATCCGTCGCACGATGCTCCTCCTTGAGTGGTGCTCGTTTGTGCGCGTCAGTGCACACATGAGTAAAGTGACTCATGTCACTGCTGTCAACAGGTCGTCCGAGATCCAAGCTCGCGACACCACGGCGGCACGAATGCAGCACACTGTGGACGTGACGGAGATGGACATGGAGCGACGGGGACCGGCCGAGCTGGTCATGGCTGCTGCCGTCGCGCGCCGGCACTACCTCGCGGGCCGCTCCAAGATCGAGATCGCCGACGAGCTTGGGATCAGCCGATTCAAGGTGGCTCGGCTACTCGACTTCGCCCGGGAGCGAGGCATGGTGCGCATCGAGATCGTCGCGGAGGGCGACATCGACCTCGACCGCTCCGCCCGCCTTCAGGAGACCTTCGGGCTGCGGCACGCCCTCGTAGTGGACGGGACCGGACTGGACTTCCGCACGCTGAGCGAGCATCTGGGCGAGGCCACGTCCCGCCTGCTCGGCGAGATCATGGTCGAGAGTGATGTGCTCGGCCTCCCCTGGGCCCGCTCGATCGACATCCTGACAAAGTCGCTCCGCCACCTGCCCCGCGTCGACGTCGTCCAGCTCTGCGGCGCCATGGAGGTGCCGGGTGTCAACAGCAGCGCCGTCGACATCGTGCGTCGTGCCGCCCAGGTGACCGGTGGATCCGCGTCGATCTTCCACGCCGCGCTTCTGCTCGACGACGAAGTCGCCGCGAGCAGCCTCCGACGCGAGAGGCTCGTCGCCCACGGGCTGGCACAGGCTGCTCGCGCCACCAAGGCCGTCGTGGGCATCGGGACCTGGGCTCCGGGTCTGTCAACCATCTACGACGCCGTGTCCCCTGCCGATCGTGAGGAGGCACGTGCGGCCGGCGTCGTAGGCGAGATCGCCGGCCGCTTCTTCGACGACGACGGCCATCTCATCGAGCCGCCGTTGAGCCAGCGCATCATCACCATCGGCGCCGAGGAGTTTCGTGCCATCCCCGAGGTCATCGGCATCGTCTCGGGCCGGCCCAAGGCCCGAGCGGTGGCAGCTGCGCTGCGGGGTGGACTCGTCAACGCCCTCGTCGTCGACGTCGTGCAATGCGACGCACTGCTCGCTGACCCCGGGCCCTGGGTGACGCCGTCCACAGCACAACCGGCCATCAGAAGCGGCAGTGGTGGTGTACGCGCCGCCGCGGATTAGGCGTCTGCTGGCTCTTGCTGAACTGCGGGCTCTGCCATCTCATGGCTGCTGGTCCGTCTGGTCGACGAGATCGAGCGCGGCCTGTTTGTTGAAGAGCGGCCTCGGTAGTCCGTAGCGCCACGCACCCAAGGCGCCTCTAAAGCACAGGTCGTCACCTACCCATTGAACGACCTGATCGCGACCGGGAACGACGTGGCGGAACGCGAGGTGAAGGCACTCTCAGCGGCCCAGCTGAATGCGATGCAAGAGGCGTTGTCTGATCCCGAATGACTCTGGCCGCCGGCGTTTAAACCGCCAAACCGCCTTGGCTCGCCACCTTGCGTCAAACCGCCGCGAGTCGCTAGCGCCACCAGTGGCCCGCGAGCGGGCTCGTGTCTTCGACCCTCATACTGGCTGCCATGGAGATCACCCCCGGCGTTGGCATCCCCGGTGTAAGCATCGGGGACCGACGAGCCGCCGTGGAGTCCAGACTGGAGACGCCAAACCCAAACGAGGATGTACGCGCGTTCTACTTCGATCGGGCACCGAACTTCTCCATCCACTACGCCGCCGACGACACGGTGGAACTGGTCGAGGTCTTTCACGCTCAGGGCCACGACGAAGTCTTCCTGAACGACGTGCAGCTGACCTTTCGCCTCATGGACGATGTGAAGGCCGATCTGGAGCGCGCGGGATTCATTGGCTGTCCCGTGCACATCGGATTCGAGTATGACTCCGGATTCACCCTTTGGTCGACGGGGTCGCTCAGCCCGAGCGACCTGCAGCCCGGGTCGGCGTACGACCCCGAAGACACACGCGCCGTCGTCGAAGGCGTAGGCGTCGCACCCGTCTCCTATTGGCGCAATTAGCCGGCATCGAAGAGGGCCAGGAGCCTTGAACTCCCCTGCGTGGCCCGCCAGGGACAGCGCTTCGTCACCCTCATGGAGGGGCCCCGCGTTTCCGACGTGTCAGCCAACCCGACCACGCGGTCACTTCGGGCGAGCCGTCCGCACTGCACCACTGAGGTCGAGCTAGTTGGAGGTGACACGCAATGACGACGATCTGTATTCGTCGTCGGAGACCTCCACGGTGAAGCCACAGGCGGAGAGGATTGCTCGCAGCGCTTCGACCATGGCATTCGCGATCGACGCATTGAGCAGAATTGCGGGGTGGTCGAACTCGTGCGCGAGCAGCGGGGCCGCGAATCTGTCGACGAGCTCGGCGCTCGGGTGCCAGCTGACGAAGACGCCGCCCGCGTCGTCAGCGAATGGGTCGACCTCGACGTTCACTCCCGGGTTACGCCGCTCGTTCCCAGTAGCAACCTGGGCCGGCAGCCCAGCAAGCCTCACGGCTTCGGTGACGGCAGCAGCGACGCGGCGTCGTTCCTCCAGCTCAAGGTCCGGGGCTGGGATCAACGACACGTCGCCAACGATACCGAGGTGGGTCTCTTCGCATACGTGGTCGGGCGAGGCAAGACGCACCTGTGCGGAGTGTTCATTGACGACGAGGGCCTGAGGTCGTCAGCCGACGCTGACAGGCACGACTCACGATCGCGGTTGTTACGCAGGGACCTGCAGCGACTGGCCCGGGCACGCGCGTGTTCGACAGGGGGCGTCACTCGCCCCACTCGGCCGCCCGTCGGGCGGCCCGTGCGGATGCGCCCAACTCCCACTGTCGAGCGCGGACGCCTCGCACGAGCGCAGAGGTCGTCACGCGGGCACCTTGAGCAGACGGGCCCGACCAGTTCAACCCAACGTTGGTGTTCGACGCGTCGAGCTCAGGAACCCAGTCAGTCAGCAACTCTTCGAGCGGAACAGGATGTGGGCGATAGGGCGCATACTCCGGAACGGTCGAGGCGACCTTCCGGGCTCGACGCTCGGTGGACCAGACGCCGAGCGCCACCTCTCCCGACGGGGTTGCGGCCCGCGCGTAGCCGACACCTGACTCATCGTCCGTCACCAGCAGCCACACCGTTTCCCGGTCCACCGATTCTTTGAAGAATGCGGCAGCGTGGAGATCAGCGGTCGACACGCTCGCATTCTGCCCCAGACAGGGCGCACCAAGGCGCATTCACGACGAGGAACTGCTCGATAGCGGGCGGTCCGCAGTTTTGGTGCAGTCTCGACTGCCACCCGCCGGGACCCGGTGGCAGTCAGGTGCGACCGCCGCGTAGACATGGGCCATCGGGCCTTCTGGCAGGCTGAACCACGTGCACGAGCATGTCGAGCTGTTGGCCGGCCACAATCGGCGGGGCGAGCCTGTCCTTGAACGGGACCCGGCAACCAGACTCGACCCTAGCCGCTTCCGCCTGACAGCGACACCAGGGCTCGCTTGGGGCTGCGCCGCCGGCGACGTCCTTGACGTTCGACCCGACGGAAGCTTTGACGTGGCCGAACGTGGCGGTGGCATCGCGATCCACATAACCGGCGACCTCAACCCTTCGATCCTCGGTCACCTCCGGGTCGAGTTCGCACGGCTTGACGCGACCGTGGAGGCGCCGCCGGACTTGAAGTTTGCGGTCATCACGGTCCCGGTAGCGCACGGTTTCCCCGCCATCGAACACGCCATCCGAAGGGCCACCAAGGGGGCGGTCGAGTGGTACTTCGGGAACGTCTACGACGACCACGACAGGCCATTGAACTGGTGGGCATAGCGGACCCACACAGGCGCACGAAGCGCGATAGTCGCCGTCGCACCCTCGCGCCCGAGGGCTCAGCGCAGTCTGGAACCTGCGTCTTTCCGCCGCGAGCCGACCATTGCGTGCGGGTGGGAAGCGTTGGCTAGTGGTCGAGGAAGGCGCGGACGGTTCGCAGGAACTCCTCTGGCCTGGAGGCGTGGATCTCGTGGCCAGCATCGATCGGCTGGTGGCTACCTCGCTCGACCAGGGCGACAAGCTCAGCGACGTGCTCGCGCGCCAGGAAACTACCGAGTCCACCACTGATGGCCAGTGTTGGAGGTGAGACCCGGCGGAGAGTTTCTGGCCAATGGGCTGCCGGCTCATCGATCTCTGGGCGAATCTGCTCGACAACGCCCCAGTCGACGTCAAGGTCACCCTCCGGCCGTGCTGGGGGTGCTGACCCGCGTTGATGGAGCAGCCCGACGTCCTCGAGCACGAGCCGGCGAACTGAAGACGCGCCGGACGCGAGGGCGCGGCAAGCGACGAGCCCGCCGAGGGAATGACCGATGAGGTCCACCTGCACCGCCAGCTGGGCCAACAGTCCGGCGAGGTCTTCGGCCATCAGGTCGATCGAGTAGGTGCCTGGCCACTCGCTTTCACCATGGCCCCGAGGATCAAGGGCGTGCACCGTCCGGTCGCGGCTTAGATCCTCGCCGATAATGTCCCAGTCGCTGGCGGGGGCACCGGTTCCCGGCACCAGCACAACGGGTGGATACATCGACCGTTCAGGTGAGCGTGACATGACGTTGAGGACAATGCCGTTCACCCGCATGAGCACCCTTTCGACCATGCCCAGAGTCTGACGGTTTGTTTCCGTCTTATGCCATCGGCGAGGGTGGCGCTTCACGGCAGGGCATTGACGCAGCGCAGCAGCGGCAGTCGTCCAGCAGGCAGAGTCCTTTCGCCGCGTGTTTGGCTGCGAATCTCCGCCGACAGCGACCCGTCCGCCAGCTTGTCTCGCAAGCCAATGGTCACGCGGGCGCGATCTTGGCGAATGTCCCCTCGCGGCACGGCAGCAGGCCACTGGTCGCGGTGTAACCCAACCTCCGCGTCCGGAGGACTGGTCAAGCTCCGAGGCCTCCAGCACAGACGCACCGAGTCTGGTGCGTCCCTGCGCAGTCGTCCCTCGTGCGCATGAGCCGAACAGGCCGCCAGCTGACCTGAGCGAATCGCGCTGACTCGGTAGCGTGCCACCCATGACCATCAAACTCGAGAACGTCGGGATCGCCGTCCGCGACCTCGAAGCGACGATCGCCTTCTTCACCGACCTGGGCCTGACCGTCCTCGGCCGTGACACGGTCAGCGGGGAATGGGCCGACACCGCAGTCGGCCTCGACGGCAACCACGCCAACATCGCCATGCTTCAGGCACCTGACGGCAACGGTCGCCTAGAGCTCTTCGAGTACATCCACCCCGCCGCGATCGAGACGGAGCCCACCCGGCCCAACGAGATCGGCATGCACCGCGTGGCCTTCTCGGTCGACAACATCGACGACGCCCTCAAGATCGCCGCGAGGCACGGCTGCCATCCGTTGCGCGGCGTGGCGACCTATGGGGACGTCTACAAGCTCACCTACGTCCGAGGCCCCAGCGGCATCATCGTCATGCTCGCCGAGGAGCTGAACAAGAGCTGACCTAGGGACGATCCCTGCCCGGCAGGGCGCGGCGCCCATCCGAAGCGTCGTGCAAAGTGCGCGTCCTTTCGCCGCGTAAGCCACGCTGTTGCCGCGGTGCGCCAGTACTGGGACCCGCCGGAGCCTCAGCAGACGTCCGCTGAGTCTCCGGACGAGGGCCACGCCGTAGACGAGCCGCTCCAACGGCTCGCCAACGGCGTGCTGCCGAAACGGTAGTCGTCACTCCGCTGCGCCTGCGCCGCGTTCCGGCGGTGCCCCACACCGTTGGTATGCGCGGTGAATGGGAGGAGTGTGCGATGACGATTGCGAACGCCCGGCCTGCCGAACGGGTCAACACCACGGAGAGCGCCCCTTTGAGCGTCCCGACAAATCACGTTGGGCCCTTGCTCAACTCCGCTGAGGTGGCCCAGATGATCAGGGTCCCCGAACCAACCCTGCGCTACTGGCGTCACAGAGGCGTCGGACCGAAAAGTTTCAAGATGGGTCCGCGCCGGGTGCTGTACCGCGCTGACGACGTGACCGCCTGGGTGGCCGACCAGTACGCCATGGAGCGGTAGCCCCAAGATGGGAAACGTCGCCCGGCGGCCGGACGGGAAGTGGCGTGCCCGCTACCGCGACGCGGAGGGCAAGGAGCACGCACGACACTTCACCCGGAAGACAGACGCCCAGCGGTGGCTCGACGAAGTGAGCGCGTACATCGTCACCGGTCAGTACGTCGCACCGAAGGCAGGCCAGATCACGCTCCGCGACTTCACCGAGCCTTGGCGCCTTGCCCAGGTCCGCCGACCCGCCCCCGCCGCCCTCTACGAGCACAACCTTCGCTGCCACATCTACCCATCGCTTGGCGCTCGCCGGCTCGACAGCATCACACCCACCGACGTGCAGGCCCTGATCAAGCGGCTGAGCCTGACGCTCGCGCCCTCTACCGTGTCGGTCACGCACGGCATTCTCGCGACGGTGCTGAAGGCAGCCGTAGCAGATCGCCGCATCGTCTCGAGCCCCGCGGTCGGCACGCGACTGCCCAAGGTCACCCGTCCCCACGTCGTGCCACTCGCCACGGCTCAGGTGCAGACGTTGGCCGAGCTCGCTGCTCCGCACATCCGAGGACTCATCCTCACCGCAGCAGGGACGGGAATGCGCCAGGGTGAGCTGTTCGGCGTGACGGTCGACCGAGTCGACTTCCTGCGTCGGTCGCTGACCGTCGACCAGCAGCTGGTCAACGTCAAGTACGGCCGCCCTGTGTTCGGACCCCCAAAGACGGCCGCCAGCGTTCGCGAGATCCCGCTCCCCCAGGTGATTGTCGACGCTCTTGCCGCGCACCTGCACGCGTTCCCCGCAGGGCCCGATGGTCTCGTCTTCGTGGGCACCTTGGGCCAACCCCACTCGCGGTCGAGCTTCTGGAAGCCCTGGCGCACCTTGACCGAGCGAGCCGGAGTGCCCGGCTTCAAGTTCGATGGGCTACGGCACTACTACGCGAGCCTGCTGATCCGACACGGGGAGTCCGTCAAGACTGTGCAGGCACGACTCGGGCACGCCACTGCGGCCGAAACGCTCGACACCTACAGCCATCTGTGGCCCGACTCCGACGACCGGACGCGTGACGCCGTCGACGTGGTCCTCGGCGCTCCTGCGGACTCTCCGCGGACTGAGGAGGCGACGACGTGACGTAACCGCAGGTCAGAGACGGGCCGGTACTCGGGTCCGCCCTTAGGCCGGGTACTGCAACGACCCGGCCCGATGGTGCTGCCGATGTTGCCCCAAGCCGGTGAACCGCGGTGATGTGACGTTTGGCTGGCTGGCCAGGACGACAGGCGCGGCTCGCTTGCGCCTGCTTCTCAGGGTCGCCAGAAGGACGACGCCGGTGCTGCCCCACCGAGAGTCTTGGTCGCGTCTTGACCAAGGGCCATGCTGCTCTCTCGCTGAGCCCGTCCGCGTGAAAGGCTCGCAGCATGCACTTGGGCATCGACGTCGGCGGGACGAAGCTGCTGTGCCCCGGGCCACCGACGCCGACGGCGGGGTCCTCGCCGAGCATCGGTTGGCCACCGGGTCGGAGTCGGAGCCGGCCGAGCTCGACGCTGTAGTCGACGGCTTTCTCGCAGCCCTCAGTGGGCTCGAGGCGAGGGGGCGCCCCGACGACGTGAGCACTGTCGGCGTGGCGGTCCCAGGGCTCGTGGGCCACGACGGCCGGGGCGAGCACGTCGTCGTGTCCGACGTCCCGCCGCGCCTGGCAGGTTGGCGCCCGAGGGCACGACGGCGTGGTCCGCGAATGCCGCAGCTCCCTCTCCGAAGACGAGGTCGCCGACCCGCCAGTGCGTCACGTCGGCGCCGACCGCCTCGACGATGCCGGCGACGTCGGTGCCGCGGACCGCATGGCGAGGACGTCGCAGCCCGAAGCTGCTCCGGTCGAGGAGTCTGGCGAGACGGGGCTCGCCGCGCATGATGTGCCAGTCGCGGGCGTTGACCGATGCAGCCCCGACCCGGACGAGTACCTCGTGAGGTCGCGGTGTCGGCGTGGGGACGGTGATGACCTTGAGGGCGTCGGGCGAGCCGTAGCGGATCTGGAGGACCGCGCGGGTGAATTGGCCGGAGACGGTCTCGGCGTCGAAGGGGCGGTGGGGGAGCCTGCTTGGGTCATGGCTACTTCACCTCCGAGCGCCGAAGCGTGACCACGGCGATCACGAGCGGCAACAGGAGCCAAACGGCGCTCGTCAGCGCCAGGTGGGACCACTGCTCCCCGGAGAGCCCGCCCTTCATGAGTGCGTCCTGGTTGTACTTGGGGTCAATCCAGGGACGCAGGTCGCGGAACCACTTCTGGCTGAAGGCCAGGAAGGCGAGGAGTCCGGGGGTGACGAAGGCATAGACCATGTAGGCCACAACGGCTCCGGCGCTGTTGCGGATGAGGGCACCCAGGGTGAACCCGACCAGCATCAGCGAGATCGTTCCGAGCGCGAAGTAGCCGACGTCGGCGAGGTCCTGGTCCCACACCGGGGTGATGTCGGCCATGGCGGACCCAGCGAGGTTGCCCAGGGCACCGACGGCGAAGGCCACGACGGAGGCGGTCACCGCGACGAGGCAGGCCGAGATGGCCTTGGCGACCATGACCCTGCCACGATGCGGCACGAGAGTGAAAGTCGTCAGACCGCTGCGCTGGCTCCACTCGGACGTGACCGACAGGACCGTGATGATGGCCAGGATGATCGACATCGGCATGCCGATGGCGAGGGTGAACTGGCTATACCGGAACTCGTCCGTCGGCGCCCAGGCGATGACGGCACCGGTCGTGACCAGGGCGGCCAGGCCGATGCTGGCGAGCAGCCACAGGCCGGAGCGTGTGTCGAAGGACTTGCGCAGCTCGACCCCGACGATGCGGGTCAGGCGGATGCGTGGGCTGACGCCGTTGGTCGTGATGTCGTTGGGGCGCGCCGCGGCATGAGGGGGGCCGGCGGCCGTGGTGGCAGTCATGCGGCTGCTCCTTGCTGGTGGGCGTGGATCGGTTGGTGATCGAAGCCATCTCGCTGGGTGTCGGCGGTGAGCTCGAGGAAGAGCTCCTCCAGGCCGGCACCGTCCGCGGTCCGCAGCTCGATGAGTGGGATGCCGGCCTCGTGGGCCACCTGACCGACTCGTTCGGAGTCGGCATCCGCGCGCAGCGTCGCGTCGCCGTAGTGGACCACGACACCAGCGCTCGTCAAGGCGAGGGCCAGCCGCTCAGGGTGCCGGGTACGGACCTGCGTTCCGGCGGAGGCCAGCAGTTCGCTCTTCGTGCCTTGGGCCACGGTCCGGCCGTTGCCGATCACGACGAGGTCGTCGGCGACCACCTCGATCTCGTGCAGCAGGTGTGAGGACAGCAGCACCGTGCCGCCTCGGTCGGCGTGGCCGCGCAACAGATCGCGCATCCAGCGGATCCCCGCCGGGTCGAGGCCGTTGGCCGGCTCATCCAGGATGAGCACGGCCGGCTCCCCCAGGAGCGCCTGGGCGATGCCCAGTCGCTGCCGCATGCCGAGCGAGTAGTCACGCACGCGTCGGCCCGCCTCCGCGTCGGTGAGGCTCACCAGATCGAGCATCTCGTCGACCCGATCGGTCCGCAGGCCCATGGTCTTCTGCGAGAGCGTGAGGATCTCGCGTCCCGTCCGGCCGCCGTGCTGAGCGGAGGCGTCGAGCAGGACGCCGACGTCCAGGCCGGGGTTGGGCAGGTCGGTGAAGCGGCACCCCAGGACGTGCGCCGCCCCGGTCGTGGGTGGGGTGAGGCCGACGATCACGCGCATCGTGGTGGACTTGCCCGCTCCGTTGGGGCCGAGGAAGCCGGTGACCCGGCCCGGTTCGGCGGTGAAGGTGACGTCGTCGACGGCAGTGTGAGCCCCGTACCGCTTGGTGACGCTCTCGACGCGGATCATCGCTCGTCGTCCATTCCGGCGGTGACCGGTGACGGCTTGAAGCCCTTGACGACCAGGTAGATCCCCAGGCCCAGCTCCCAGAAGAACTCGGGGGCCGTTGCCAGTACCTGCCAGGTCCCGTCGAGCTCGATGATGCCGACCATCGCGGCGGCACCGGACAGGATGATCAGCGGCCCACCGACCAGTCCTAGGACGGCCAGCTTGCGCGGCACGAGACGAGAGCGGTACATCAGGTAGCCCAGGATGACTCCGTTGCCCACTCCGACCACGAAGGACGGTCCGAGGCCGAACGTCCACTCCTGCAGCCTGAGGAAGGCGTCGCCGGCGACCGTCAGCCCGGCCGCCGCACCCGCGGGGGCGCCGACGTAGCCCTGGCGCAGCGTCACGACCGTGAGCACGCTGAGGACGCCGACTGCGATGAAGACGCTCTCCATGATCCGGGCTGCCACGTAGCTCATGGCAAGGCTCTCGTGCTGTCGTTTCAGAACCGGCCACAAGAAGGTGGCCGAGCCGATGTTCGCGATGATCAGCACGGCCTCGGACACAGCGCCCCAGAGCACTCGAGTGTCCTGCCCCGGACCGGTGACGTAGTCGCCCTCGAAGAGTGGCGGATAGAACGCGACCTTTGCCGCGATCGACGTGATGTAGGTGACGATGAAGAGCCAGCCGACGATGGAGGCGATGGTCCGCACCGAGTTCCTGGGCGCGTGCCCAGGTCGGCTGGTGGTGGTGGTCTGCAGCGTGCTCATGGGGTTCTCCTTGTCGTGCGTTGTGCGAACTGGTGTTTGGGAGCTCACGCGAGGTCGACCTGGGCGACCGAGATGATCGGGACACCGATGTCCCGCACCCTGCGCAGGACCCCGTGCAGCGCCGCCTGGTCGGCGACCCGACCGCGAAGCACGGTGCTGCCGCCCTCGCCCGGGTTGAGATCGAAGCCGTCGAACCAGGACGCCCAGCGGGGGTCCAAGCGTGCGTCGAGACGAATCTCGTACCAGCCGCCCGGCTCATCCCTGGTGATCCCGTCCACTGACCCCTCCCTCGCCTCTGCCCGCCAGGTGGTGGTGGGCTCCGGTTGATGTCCGGAAACGTAGGAGCCGGGGTGATGAGGGCGCGTCATCACAGGTGATGACCGCGGTGATGATTCGTGGATGCCGTCAGGGACCGGTGTCCGGCGGCTCCGTGCGAGGGCGACGCCTCAAAGACCGAGCTGGTGGGCGCGGCGCACCGCGGCGCGTCGGTTGTTGACCCCGAGCTTGGCGTAGATGTGCTGGGTGTGCGTGCGCACCGTGCTCAGCGAGACGCTGAGCCGGCGCGCGATGTCCGGCCCGTCGAGGTCCGACCCGAGCAGCCGCATCACCTCGAGCTCACGCTCGCTGAGCGGCTCCACGTACGCGGCATGCGGATCCCGCGTGCCCGCCCGTCCCTGGTCCCGACTCGGCAGCGAACGGCTCCCTCCGTCGCGCGGAGGTGCGCCGGTCGGGGACAGTGGCGCGCCGGCGGCTGCACGCACATCAGTCAGGAACTGCGAGCGCCCGTCGAGGCGCTCCACCTCGTCGAGGAGGGGACGTAGCCCCTCGGCGTCATCGGCGATCACCCGAACCCATGCTTCGCGCTCAGCGACGGCCAGGGCCATCCGTAGCGACCGAAGGGCCCCGGGCCGGTCCCCGGCGGCGTCGCGGGCCAGCGCCGTCACGACGGCCACCTCGACGGTGGTACCGACCCGGCCACCGGCCTCAGCAGCCTCTCGGAGTCGTTCCAGGAGATGCATCGTGTCGGTGAGCGTCACGGGGTCCGGCAACACCGCCCATTGGGCGAGCAGAATCCGCGCCAGCGTGAGCAGCTCGTACTCGCGAACGTACGTGACGTCCTCCCGGGGGGACAGCCCTCGTTCCCTGGCCCACTCTCGCGCTGCGGCAAGGTCACCGGCACGGACCCACAACCGCGCCCGGGTCGCGGCCACCGGCCGCACGTTCGGGGAGAAGTCCCCGTTGTAGAGGCGATCCGCCTCCTCGAGCAGGGCGTCCGCACCGCGCCAGTCGCCTGCCGCTGCGCGCACGTCCGCCATGGCGACGCGCCAGCGGTACGGCTCTTGGGGCAGGCCGGCGCCTTCCCCCAGGTCGGCCACCTGCTCGAGATGGCGTGCCGAGGTGGCAGCGTCACCGTACTGCCAGGCGACGCGGCCCAGCGCAACCCACATGTCGGCCGTCCCGCGCACCACTTCACCTGTGGTCGCCGACCGGGCGAGGTCCAGCGCCTCGCCCGCCAGGCGCCGGGCCTCGCCGAGCCGGCCGAGCGTCAGGGCCAGGTCCACGAGAGTCACCGTGCACCCCAGGACGTCGGCGACGTGCCCGGCTGCCGCGAGGTCCTGCGCTGCCGCCGTGTACCCGTCGTACGCGGACCGTAGGTCCCCAACCGCCCACGACGCCAGTCCCTTCAGCGCACGAGGAGCCGCCAGGGTGAGGCGGTCGTCGGTACCTGCCAGGGCCAAGGCGCTCTCGGCGTGGGAGATGGTGAGGTCGAGGTCACCGGCGACCAGCGCCAGTCCCGCCCGATGCGTCGCGTTCAGGGCCGGGAGCCGTTCCGCCTGTGCCCGGTCGCGCACCACCACGGCCTCAGCCGGCCCTGCCAGCACCGCCTCCAGGTCGTCCAGTCGCTTCCCCACCCCACCGAACGCGTTGTCGGCCATCAACGCCGCGATGAAGATGCTGGCCAGCACCGGCCGCCTTCGCACGACCTCGTCGGGGATGACGTCCATCCACCCCCTGATCACGCCCTCGCTTCGTTGCCGGCGCAGGGCCGGCGCGGCGAGCTCGACGAGGTCGGCGGCCCGGACCAGATCCCCTGCCGCCACCGAGTGCCGAACCGCCGCATCCATCTCGCCGACCTGCTCGAACCACGCGCTGGCGCGCTCGTGCAACACGCTCACGTCGATGGACGTCTCGGTGAGCAGCCTGGAACGAAGGACATCAGCGAAGAGATGGTGGTACCGGTACCACTGGCGACGGTCATCCAGCGGCACGATGAGTAGGTTCTTCCGCTCCAGCGCGACCAACGTCGACCCGCCGTCCTTTCTGTCGGTCACCGCATCACAAAGCGGTCCGCTCAGGCGCTCGAGCACCGACGTCTCGAGCAGGAAGCGGCGGAGTGGGGCAGGTTGTCGGTCCAGCACCTCGTCGGCGAGGTAGTCGACGACGAACCGGTCGTCGCCCGCGAACCCGGAGATGAAGGCCGTCTTGTCCTCGCGGCCGCGAAGCGAGGCTGCCGCCAGCTGCAGGGCGGCGATCCATCCCTCGGTCCGGGACTCGAGTGAGGAGACGTCGCTGGCACTCAGGTCGAGACCATGGACGTCGTTGAGGTACGCGGCCGCCTCGTCAGCGGTGAAGCGCAGGTCGTTGGCGCGCACCTCGACCAGCTCGCCCCGGGCGCGGAGGCGGGCCAACGGGAGGGCGGGGTCCGCACGGGTGCCGATGACGAGATGCAGCTGTGGTGGTCGGCGGTCGAGCAAGAAGGCCACGTCGTCGCTGATGGCGGCGTCATCGACGAGGTGGTAGTCGTCCAACACAATTGTGACTTCCCCCGGGTGGACGCTCAGCTCGTTGACCAGGGCGACGATGACACCCTCGAGCGACCCGGTCGCCGACTCAAGAAGGTCCAGTGCCGATGCGGCGGCGCCAGGGCTCGTGCGCTCCACTGCATTCAGCACGTAGGACCAGAAGCGGCGCGGGTCGGCGTCACGTTCGTCGAGCGACACCCAGGCCACCGAGCGCCCGCCGCGAACCTCGTCGGATACCGCCGCCAGCTGCGCCACGAGGGTCGTCTTCCCGAAACCCGCTGGAGCAGACACCACCGTCAAGGCAGAGGTGAAGGCACGCTCGGCGATGCCGGTGAGGCGGCGGCGCGGTACCAGCTTCCGGTGAGGCCGCGGAACGAGCAGCTTGGTCTCCACCAGGAGGTCACCCATCGGCGGCTCCTCTCGGTGCAGCCCGTGCAGTTGGAGCGTACTTGAGCGACGCCGATGGCGTCTGCCCACCGGGAACCCCGGCGTCCCCTGCTCGTCGGTGCCCTTCGCGGCGCCTCCCCTTAAAGGTGCGGATCTTGGTGCGGCTCAGGTGCGTCGCGGCCGGCGGCACGCACCTGCATGCGTTCGCCGGGGCGCCCGAAGATGCTGAGCACCTCGGCCGGGCCGTCGCCGGTGCCGCCGAACCAGTGCGGCACCCGGGTGTCGAACTCGGCTGCCTCCCCCACGCCCAGCACGAGGTCCTGGTCGCCGAGAACGAGCCGCATCCGGCCGGAGAGCACGTAGAGCCACTCGAAACCGTCGTGCGTCCGTGGGTTGGGTGTCGTCTGGGAGACCGGCACGATGATCTTCCACGCCTGCACACCCCCGGGTCGAGTCAACGGCAACACGGTGCGCCCGTTCAGACGTCGAGGTTTGAGCCTGATCCTCGGGTCCGCCACGTCGGGGGCACCCACGAGGTCGTCGATCGGCACCCGGTAGACTTGGGCAAGGGGAAGCAGCAGCTCAAGGCTCGGACGCCGCTGACCCGTCTCGAGCCGCGACAAGGTGCTCTTGGACAGGCCGGTCAGCTCGGCCACCTGAGTCAACGTGAACCCACGCTGTCCGCGCACGCGCCTCAGCCGCGCAGGCACCCCCTCGAGGGCCTGAGCCACCGCAGAGCCGCCGTCACGGCCAGCGGGGTCGGCCGAGCGGGGGCTACGTGTCGTCGTCACGCCGCCCATTGCACCGCGCCATTCCCGGAATCAGCAACAACCGTTGCCCTCGGCTGCCCTGCACCGCGACTCTCGTGGCATGAACGAATACGACGTCGTGGTGATCGGCGGGGGCGCCGCGGGCCTGTCCGCCGCCATGGTCCTGACCCGCGCCCTGCGACGGGTAGCCGTGGTCGACGCCGGGCAACCCCGCAACGCACCCGCCGCTCATATGCAGGGCTTCCTGGGCTCCGATGGCCTGGCTCCCCGGGAGCTGCTGGCCGCAGGCCGCACTGAGGTCGCCGGTTACGGCGGCCATTTGCTGGCCGGCCACGTCAACGCCATCACACCGCACCCTGCCCACCCCGGTGCCGGGCGGATGAGCTTCGAGATCCGGCTCGACGACGGGTCCGCGATGAGGAGCCGTCGCGTGCTGGTCACCACTGGGTTGCGCGACGACGTGCCGGACCTGCCAGGTGTGCGCGAACGGTGGGGTCGAGACCTGCTCCACTGCCCGTACTGCCACGGCCACGAGGTCCGAGAACAGCCCCTGGGCGTCCTCGGCGGTTCGCCGGAAGCGCTCGCGCACGCCCACCTCATCCGTCAGTGGTCCCACGACGTCGTCTACTTCGCCAACGGGCAGCCCCTGACCGCCAAGCAGAGAGAACAGCTCGCCGCCCGTGCCATTGACGTCATGGACGCCCCCGTCACCCGGCTCGTGGTCGAGGACGACCGTCTTGCAGGGGTCGAGCTGGCAACCGGTCAGGTGGTTCCCCGGACCGCTGTGTTCGTCCGGCCACGCTTCGTCCCCCACGACACGCTGCTCACCGACCTCGGCTGCGCAACCCACGACAACGGCTGGGTGGCCGTCGACGCCACCGGGCGCACCAGCATCCAAGGGGTCTGGGCAGCCAGGAACGCGGTCAACCCGCGCGCCCAGGTCATCACCGCAGCAGGCGAGGGCTCGGCCGCCGCCATCGCCATCAACAACGACCTCGTCGACGAAGACCTCCCGATCGCCGTCACCAACTTCAGGCTCCAACGCCCCATCTGAGCCTCATCCCGCCCATTGCCAACTGGGAACTCGCGGCGGCGACTGCCGCTCAACCCAACCCATCTCACGCACCAGGAGATCACCATGCCCGACGCCCAGCCCATTCCTCGTCCCAACCCGACGACTGCGGCAGGACAAGTCCCACCGAAGCCGACTGCTCCGCCGACCAAGCACCAGCTGGCACTCATGATCTGGATCGCGGTCTTCCCGACCATCACCGTGCTCAACCTGTCGATCGGTCCATTGCTCACCGAGGCAGGGCCGGTCCTGCGGACGTTCGTACTCGCCACCATCGCGGTGCCGATCGTCATCTACGGGATCATGCCCCCGCTGCACCGCGTGCGGATGCGGCTCCTGTCCCGACGAGCCGCCTGACCTCATCAGACCGCTGACCGGTCCACCGCGGACTGCCTATTGGCAGCACACGTCACCTGCAGGATGCTGGTCATCTCATCTCCCCGAGGACGAGGCAGGCGGTATGGAACCACCTGATCCTGGCTCGCCACGTCGAGGCGCCACCCTCGCGCGGCTCGACCCACCCCGCGTCGGGCGACGGTTCGTCACGCTGTACGCCCTGTCCTACGCGGGCGGGTCGCTGCTCTTCCTCGGTCCGCTGCTGGTGTCGCTGGCACTGAAGGTCAACGACCTGGTCGGGATCGACGACGCACCGAAGAACCTCGCGCTCGTCACGGGCGTCGGCTCGCTGCTGGCCATCGTGAGCAACCCGCTGTTCGGCCGCTTGAGTGACCGCACTACCTCACCGCTGGGGATGCGGCGGCCGTGGATGCTGGTCGGCCTGACGGGCGGGGCGGTGGGAACCCTGACAGTCGCGCTCGCCCCCGACATCGGGGTCGTGCTCGTCGGCTGGTGCATCGCCCAGGTCTTCCTCAACGCCCTGCTCGCCGCCCAGGCAGCAGTCCTGCCCGACCAGGTCCCCGCCACGCAGCGCGGCCTGGTCTCCGGCATCCTCGGCGTCTGCCTTCCGGTCGCGTCGGTTGCTGCCACCTACCTGGTGCAGGCCTTCGAGGGACTCCCGCTGATGACGTTTCTCGCGCCCCTGCTGGTCGGCGGCGTATTCGTCACCATCTTCACCTCCACCCTTGCTGACCGCCGGCTCGACGTCGCCGACAAGCCACCATGGTCGCTGCGCCAGCTCCTCAGGACGTTCTACGTCAGCCCACGCGCCAACCCCGACTTCGCCTGGGCCTTCACCAGCCGGTTCATGCTGGTCATGGCCTACGCCTTCCTGGTGACCTACCAGGCCTACTACCTGATCGACCAGGTCGGCGTCGCGCAGAGCGAGGCCGCGCACCAGATCTACCTCGGAACCCTGGCCCAGTCCGTGGCCCTGATCATCGCCTCACCGCTCACCGGCCGCCTGTCCGACCGGCTCCAACGGCGGAAGATCTTCGTCATGGCCGCCGCAGTGATCTACGCCGCCGCACTGGTCATCATCGCCACAGCCAATGGGACCGGTGGGTACCTGCTCGGCATGGCCATCGGCGGCCTGGGCTTCGGGATGTACATGGCCGTCGACCTCGCCCTCGTCGTCGACGTTCTGCCCGACGCCGGCTCGGCCGCCAAGGACCTCGGCGTGCTGAACATCGCTGGGGCCCTGCCGTTCGCTCTAGCGCCCGCTCTCGCGCCGGCGATTCTGAGCATCCGCGGGAACAGCTACTCGGCCCTCTATCTCGTCGCCGGCCTTTGCGCATTCCTCGGCGCCGCAGCCATCGTTCCCATTCGTCGAGTCACATAGCGCCATTAGGCGCTCCGGTGGACTCTCTGCGGACTGAGGAGGCGCCCCCGTGACATCACCGCAGGTCAGAGACGGGCCGATGCTCGGGTCCGCCCTCAGGCCGGGTACCGTCGAACTGTGCTTCGACTCTGGCTGACGCGGCGCTGGCTGCTCTGGACCCTCGTCGCGGTCCTCTTCGGGGTCGCCTGCTTCTACCTCGGCCGGTGGCAGTGGGGCCGACACGTCGAGCAGCGCACCAAGGTCGAGGCCATCGCCCACAACTACGGTGCCGCGCCCGTCCCGTTCGTGCCCGCTCTCGTCGAGAGCCCCCTCCCCGCCGAGCGGCAGTGGACACGCGTCTCGCTGACGGGGACGTATGCCGTCGGCACCGACCTGCTCGTGCGCAACCGCACGTTCGACCAGACGGTCGGCTTCGAGGTGCTGACGCCGCTGCAGACCGACGGGCTGACCCTGCTGGTCGACCGCGGCTGGGTGCCCAACGCCGCTGACGCCGAGACGAGCCCCCCGGTCGACCCCGCGCCGTCGGGGGCAGTGCAGGTCACCGGCTGGCTGCGCACCGGCGAGGTGAACCTCCACCGTGACGTGCCGCCCCCGCAGCTCACGAGCATCAGCGTCGACGACGCGCGGGCTCAGGTGCCCTCGCTGAGCAAGGTGGACGCCTACGTCGTGCTCGGCGCCGAGGAGCCGGCGGCCGTCCGGGGGGACCATCCGCTGACCCTGCTTCCCAAGCCCGAGGAGGACCTGGGGCCGCACCAGGCGTACGCCTACCAGTGGTGGCTGTTCATGCCCGGAGGCCTCGTCTTCATCTTCTTCGCGATCCGGCGGGAGGCGGCTGCACGCCGGGCCGAGGCGGGCGGGCCCGAGGGTGCCCCGGTCACGGTGAAGAAGGTCCGGATCTGGGACGAGGAGGACGCCTGAGTCGCGTCCTCCCCCCTCGCAGACCCCGGGGGTGAGAAGGTTCGAGCTCGCTGTCACGGCCGGTGGCAGCCCGACACTGTATGCCGCGTCGCCACCACGAAGGAGCCCTCTGCCATGGACATGCGCCTGGAACTCGTCCCGCTTCCCACCTCTGACGTCGACCGGAGCAAGACGTTCTATGCCGAGGGCATGGGTTTCGTCGTCGACCATGACGTCGAGCCGGGCAACGGCATGCGGGTCGTGCAGCTGACGCCTCCGGGATCGAGCTGCTCGATCGTCATCGGGGTCGGGATGAGCGCGCCCGATGCCCCCCGGGTGCAGAACCTCCACCTCGTGGTCGACGACATCGAGCAGGCGCGGGAGATGCTGTCGCAAGCCGGCATCGACGTGTCCCCCGTCCAGGACATGGGTGGCGTCAAGTACGCGCACCTGAGCGACCCGGATGGCAACACCTGGGCGCTCCAGCAGCTCGCCCGCTGACGGACGCCCCTCCCAGTCGGGCCGCTGGCGGCAGCCCTCCGGTCGCGCGAGCTCGGCTCAGACGCGTCCGAGCAGCTCGGGAGCCTCGGCCGTCGGGTCGGTCGGGCCTGCGCCGTCGCTGCCGTTGCGCGCGTCCTGCCGCTCGGCGCGCTCGAGGGGCTGGTCGTCGAACTGCGTGGCGTGCAGGTCGGCGTAGAGGCCGCCCCGGGCGAGCAGCTCGGAGTGGCGTCCCGTCTCCACGACGCGGCCATGGTCGAGCACGACGATGAGGTCGGCCTGACGGATGGTCGAGAGGCGGTGGGCGATGACGATCGAGGTGCGGCCCTCGAGAGCGGCGTCCAGCGCCCGCTGGACGGCGACCTCGGACTCGGAGTCGAGGTGGGCGGTGGCCTCGTCGAGCACGACGACGTCGGGGGCCTTGAGGAGCAGGCGCGCGATGGCGAGCCGCTGCTTCTCGCCGCCGCTGAGCCGGTGGCCGCGGTCGCCGACGACCGTGTCGAGACCCTCGGGCAGCTCGTCGACGAGCGCGCTGATCTGGGCTGCCCGCAGTGCCGCGTGGATCTCGTCGTCCGTGGCTTCGCGTCGGGCGTAGAGCAGGTTGGCGCGGATCGTGTCGTGGAAGAGGTGCGCCTCCTGGGTGACCACACCGACACGGTCGCGCAGCGAGGTCATCGTCACGTCGCGCAGGTCGACCCCACCGATGCGCACGGCGCCCTCGCTCGGGTCGTAGAGCCGGGACACGAGGGAGGTCAGCGTCGTCTTGCCGGCGCCCGAGGGCCCGACGAGGGCGATGAGGTGACCGGCAGGCGCCGCGACGGTGATGTCGTGGAGCACCTCACCACTGCCGCGACGATCGCCCGATGCGACCGACTCGAGCGAGGCGAGCGAGACCTCGTCGGCCGACGGGTAGCGGAACGCCACGTGCTCGAGCTCGACACCGAGCGGACCGTCGGGCAGGGCGACGGCGTCGGGGCTCTCCTTGACGAGCGGCTCGAGGTCGAGCACCTCGAAGACGCGCTCGAAGGAGATGAGCGCCGTCATGATGTCGACGCGCACGTTGGACAGCGACGTCAGCGGGCCGTAGAGACGGGCCAGCAGGGCGGCGAGCGCGAGCAGCGTGCCGACGGACAGCGTGCCGTTGACGGCCATGACGCCGCCGAAGCCGTAGACCATCGCCGTCGCGAGCGCTGCGACGAGCGAGAGGGCGGCCATGAACATCGTGCGGTTGAGCGCGATCTGGATGCCGATGTCGCGGACGCGTCCGGCTCGCTCGGCGTACTCGGCCTCCTCACGTGCCGGCGTGCCGAAGAGCCTGACGAGCAGGGCACCGGCGACGTTGAAGCGCTCGGTCATCCGGGTGCCCATGTCGGCGTTGAGCGTCATCTGCCGGTGCGCGAGGCTGGCGAGGCGCCGGCCCATGAGCTTGGCCGGGATGAGGAACAGCGGCACGAGCAGGAGCGATCCGAGGGTCAGCTGCCACGACAGCGCCAGCATCGCCCCCACGACGAGGACGACCGACACGACGTTGGAGACGACGTTGGACAGCACCGAGGTGAAGGCCTGCTGGGCGCCGACGACGTCGTTGTTGAGCCGTGACACGAGCGAGCCGGTCTGGGCGCGTGTGAAGAACGCGATGGGCTGGCGCAGCACGTGGCCGAAGACCTGGGTGCGGAGGTCGTTGATGAGGCCCTCACCGATGCGCGAGGAGTACCACCGCGAGACCACCGTCAGGACGGCGTCGGTGATCGCGATCACCGCGACGACCAAGGAGAGCTTGATGACGACGGAGGAGTCCTTGGGGATCACGCCGTCGTCGACGAGGCTCTTGAGCAGGAGCGGCACCGTGACGACGAGCACCGAGTCGAGGACCACGACGACGAGGAAGGTGATGATCGCCGAACGGTAGGGCGCGGCATACGTCAAGACGCGGCGACGGGTGCCCGGTGACAGGCTCCGCTCCGCCACCGACGAGTCACGCGACATCGATCGCATCGCCATCCACGGTTGCATGCCCACGGCACCGACCTCCTTCAGTCCCTTCATCCAACCGCGGAGCACCGACAGCGATTCCCTCCCCCCCGGATCGACCGCTCGAACCCCCCGCCGGAACAAGCCCCGCGCGGGCTGCGGCCCCTGAACGTGGTCAGTCGCCGGAGCCCCCGAGCATGGTCCGGAGCAGGCCGGTCTGAGCCTCCCGCTCACGGGCGAGCTGTCCGTCTCGGTCGCCGGCCACCGCTCCGCGCAGCAGCGGCTTGAGAGCGCGCAGGGCTGGCTCCGGCGCGGCCAGCAACGCCTCGACGAGTGAGGCCGTGGCCTCCTCGAGGTCGGCTGCCGGCGCGAGCGAGCCGACGAGCCCGATGCTGTGGGCCTCGGGCGCCGACACCTTGCGTCCTGTCGCGCAGATCTCGAGGGCGCGGGCGTAGCCGACCAGGTGGACGAGCGGCCCGGTGCCGCCGAGGTCGGGCACGAGCCCGAGGCTCGTCTCCCGCATCGCGAACCACGCGTCGAGCGCCGCGATCCGCAGGTCGGCGGCCAGCGCGAGCTGGAAGCCGGCGCCGATGGCGTAGCCGTGCACCTGGGCCACGACGACCGCCGGGCACTCGCCCCACGCGGTGAAACCCTCCTGGTAGGTCGCGATGCCCCGCTGGACGGCCTCTGCACCTCCCGCGGCCAGCTGGGCCACGCTCTCCTCGCCCGGCACGCCCTCAGGGGTGAACATGGCCGTGTCGATCCCGGCGGAGAAGGCGTCACCAGCCCCGCGGAGGACGACGACGCGTACATCCTCGGGGACCGAGCGCGCCTCGTCGGCGAGCGCGGCCCACAGTGAGGGGGTCTGCGCGTTGCGCTTCTCCGGATGGTCGAGCGTGAGGGTGCGGACGGGCCCGTCGGTCTCGACGATGAGGTGGGGATGCGTCATGGACGCAGGTTACCCGTGGGTCACGCCAGCGTCCGGAGGGATCAGGCTGCGGCCGACCCCACCGCCGGCGTCGGCAGGACGACCCGGAGGATGCCCCACCCGCTGACGGAGGCCGGCTGCACGAGCTCGACCCGGAAGACGCGCGCACAGTCCAGGCACGACCACGCAGCCGTCGGGTCGGGGAACGGTGTCACGTCATCGCCCGAGCAGAACGGGCAGGTGAGGTGGTGGTCGGTCGGCATGTCGTCCAGTGTCGCGAGGCACCGCGAGAGATACAATAACCGTCCATTATCTGAACCAAAGCGTTTGCTTATGCTTGGCTCCCGGCCGTCACTGCCCCAGGGCCCCGATCGCGCGCGCCACGACGAGCAGCGACGTGAGCAGGGCTGCCGTCGCCTCAAGGCCCATGAGCGCCTTGGCGCGAGCCGTCAGGGGCATCGTGTCGGTGGGGCTGAAGGCGCTCGAGTTCGTGAGCGACACGTAGAGGTAGTCGATGAACTCCGGGCGCCAGTTGGTCCGCTGGCTCGACGTCGCGGCGACCTCGATGACCGTGTCCTGGTTCTCGTCCTGGGAGAAGCGCCAGTCCGCCGCCGGCAGCCGGTCCCGGGCGAGGGTGTGGCGTGACACGGGCCCCCCTCGGTCGAGCTCCCAGAAGAGCAGACCGAATCCGATGACGTTGGTCAGCCAGACCTGCATGCCGGCCAGCAGGAGCGGCATACCGCCCGGCTTCGCCGAGGCGAGGGCGCGCACGAGCATGCCCAGCGCCACGAGGTTCGCCGCGATGACCACGCACGCGAGGGCAATGGACAGACCACGCGACCACCGTGTCTGGCGCACCATCCGTCTCGGGTTGGTCACGAGCAGGGCGCCGAGCAGCACGAGCTCGACCACCGGGATCGCGAGGCGAGGGCCGACGAGCAGTCCCTCGGGCAGCACGGCATACGCGAGCGCCGCCACGACGACGGCGAGGGCGGGCCACAGGCGGTTCTCCCCCGCGCTCGACCGCGTCTCGCGCCGACGCCGTCCTCGCCGCTCGGATGTCATGGCGACAAGGTAGCGCTGGCGGCTGGACGAATCGGTCAGGCGAGCGAGATGAGGTCCTTGTAGTCGGGACCCCACAGGTCCTCGACGCCGTCGGGCAGGAGCAGGATGCGCTCGGGCTCGAGGGCGTCGACCGCTCCCTCGTCGTGGGTCACGAGGACGACGGCTCCCTCGTACGTCTTGAGCGCGCCGAGGATCTCCTCGCGCGACGCGGGGTCGAGGTTGTTGGTGGGCTCGTCGAGGAGGAGCACGTTGGCGGCCGACACGACGAGCAGCGCGAGCGACAGGCGCGTCTTCTCCCCGCCGGACAGCACGCCCGCCGGCTTCTGCACGTCGTCACCGGAGAAGAGGAACGAGCCGAGCACCTTGCGGACCTCGGTCTCGCCCAGCTCGGGGGCGGCCGACTTCATGTTCTCGAGCACGGACCGGGTGACGTCGAGGTTCTCGTGCTCCTGGGCGTAGTAGCCGAGGCGCAGCCCGTGCCCGGGCTCGACCTCGCCCGTGTCGGGGGTGTCGACGCCGGCGAGCATCCGCAGCAGGGTCGTCTTGCCGGCGCCGTTGAGCCCGAGCACGACGACCTTGCTCCCCCGGTCGATGGCCAGGTCGACGTCGGTGAAGACCTCGAGCGAGCCGTACGACCGTGACAGCCCGGAGGCTCGCAGGGGCGTCTTGCCGCAGGCGGCGGGTTTCGGGAAGCGCAGCTTGGCGACCTTGTCCTGGACGCGCTCGCCTTCCACGCCGGCGAGGAGGCGCTCCGCGCGCTTGGCCATGTTCTGGGCCGCGGTCGCCTTGGTCGCCTTGGCGCGCATCTTGTCGGCCTGCGCGAGCAGGGCGCCGGCCTTCTTCTGGGCGTTCTGCAGCTCGCGGCGACGACGCTTCTCGTCGGTCTCGCGCGACTGGAGGTAGGTCTTCCAGTTGACGTTGTAGACGTCGAGCGCCGAGCGGTTGGCGTCGAGGTGGTAGACCTTGTTGACGACCGCGTCGAGCATCTCGGCGTCGTGGCTGATGATGATGAGCCCGCCCTTGTAGGCGCGGAGGTACTCTCGCAGCCAGACGATCGAGTCGGCGTCGAGGTGGTTCGTCGGCTCGTCGAGGAGCAGGGTCTCGTTGCCGGAGAAGAGGATCCGCGACAGCTCGACGCGGCGGCGCTGTCCGCCGGACAGCGTCTTGAGCGGCTGGCCGAGGATGCGCTCGTCGAGGCCGAGGGCGCTCGCGATGGACGCGGCCTCCGACTCGGCGGCATAGCCGCCCTGGGCCTCGAACTCGACCTCGAGGCGGGTGTACTTGCGCATCGCCTTGTCGCGCACCTTCTCGTCGTCGCTGCCCATCCGGGCCTCGGCCTCGGAGCGCTCGCGGACGATGGTGTCGAGTCCGCGGGCCGAGAGGATGCGGTCGCGGGCGAGGATCTCGAGGTCCCCGGTGCGGGGGTCCTGCGGGAGGTAGCCGACGGCGCCGGTGCGAGTCACGGTGCCCGCGGCGGGCTGCCCCTCGCCGGCGAGGACCTTCGTCAGGGTGGTCTTGCCCGCACCGTTGCGCCCGACGAGACCGATGCGGTCGCCGGAGTCGATCCTGAAGCTGGCGTCCTCGACGAGCAGGCGCGCTCCCGCACGCAGCTCGATCCCGGTGGCGACGATCACGGCATTCCTCCTATCGGTGCCGCACTACGTCAGCGGCCGGACAACCCCACCAGTCTAGGAGCCGCGAGGGGGTGCTCTCGACGCGTTATCGCTTCGGCGGCCTGATGGCACGCAGCGCAGTCGCAGGTGCGCGAGGCGTGCATCGTGCCCGCGTTGCGCTGGGATCCGGGTTGCCACAGGGGTTCGCGAATGCCGTGTGGCGAGCTCGTCGTGGGCAGCAGGGTGGGCGTGGGGTCGGGGTCGGGCACACCGGCGCGGCAGCACCGGCACGGCGTGTAGCCGCCGTTGCCGGACTCGTGCCAGGGCTGCTGGTGGGTGCAGCTGCGACACAGGTGGACGAGGACGCTCACCGGCGCCGGCCCTCGGGCGCGACGGGCATGAGGACGGAGAAGCCGGCGCCGTTCCCACGGATCGCGAGCGGGCGCAGCGGACCGTCGAGCACCAGGGTGGGACGCGGTCCCGCCACGGCGAGCGCCTCGTGGAGGAACTCCGGGTCGACGAAGACATCCGCGCTGCCGGCCTCGTCCGACGGCGCGAGGTGCACGGAACCGTCGCGCACGACGAGGCCGACCGATCGCAGCTCGAGCGGCAGGAGTGCCGGCAGCCCCGCTGCGTCCACGGGGTCCCGGCTCGGTTCCGAGGCGACGATGCTCCGGTAGTCGGGGAACGAGCCCGGGACGACCGGGGTCGCGAGCAGCTCGCCGTCGACGACCACCCCCACCCGACCGGGCCCCACCTCGACCACCACCTCGGCGTCCGGGTCCGCGCGCGCACAGGCCTCGGCGACCCGGTCCGCCCAGCTGACGGGGACGACAGCGGTCACGGGCTCGGTCGGCAGGTCGACGTGCCCGCCGAGCGCCGGGGCCCACCCGACCGCGAGGCGGTAGCGGTCGGTCGCGACCCACCGCACCTCCCCGCTGCACAGCTCGACGAGGATCCCGGTCAGCACGCGCAGGTCGACCCCGCCGGGCGCACCGGCCACCGGCTCCCCCGGCGCGACGGCGAACCGGACCGATCTCATGGCTGCGACGAGGTCGGCGGCGCGGACCGCGACCCGGCGGCCCGCTCCCCCGCCTCGCCCGCCTCGCTCGCCTCCGCCTGCTCCCCTGGCGTCGCGCCCGGCGCCCTCGGCGAGGAGCGCCAGGGTCCGCACGATCTCCCGCCGGGCGTCCGCGAGGCCGTCCACGAGCCGCTGCTCGTGTGCGGCGACGACGTCGGCCGCCGCACCGGACGCCCCGAGGGCGTCCTCGTCGAGCACGAGCGCCACCTCGGCGAGCGGCATGCCCACCCGGCGCAGCGACGCGAGCAGGCGCGCGGCGCGGACCTGCGCGACGGCATACCTCCGGTAGCCCGTCACGGGGTCGACGTCGGCGGGCACGAGCACCCCCTCGCGGTCGTAGAAGCGCAGGGCGCTCGCGGTGAGGCTGCTGCGACGGGCGACCTCACCGATCGTCAGGCGGTGGTCCGGCTCGGGCACGGGGTGGGCGGGCATGAGGAGAAGACTGGGCCCTCGACCGGGTCGAAGGTCAAGACCCCGTCGTGCCCGCACGCGGCGGTGGCGGGCGAGGGCGTATGCCGGGTGGCGGGCGAGGCGAGTCGGCCGCACCGTCGCGCTCGGGTAGCGTGAGCCAGCGTGAACTCGCCCATCTCCGTCCGTGACATCACTGCAGCCGAGCACCTCGCGTGGCTGCGGACCCAGCCGTCGGCGAGCTTCCTCCAGACACCCGCGTGGGCCGACGTGAAGAAGGACTGGCGCTCCGAGTCGGTCGGCTGGTTCGAGGGCGACGAGATGGTCGGCGCCGCGCTGGTGCTGCACCGCTCGCTGCCGCGGATCAAGCGGTCGCTGGCATACGTCCCCGAGGGGCCGTGCATCGACTGGTCCTCGCCACGGCTCGTCGAGCTGCTCCGTGCCCTGCGTGACCACCTCAAGGCCAAGGGTGCCTTCGCGCTGCGGGTCGGACCGCCCGTCGCGACGCACCGCTGGGGCACGGCGACGATCAAGGACGCCATCGCCGACCCGGCGATCCGTCGCTACGACGAGGCGGCCCCCGACGTCGTCGAGCCGGTGGGGACGGCCGTCGTCGCCCAGCTGGAACGACTGGGCTTCCGGCACCTCAGTCCCGAGGATGGCTTTGCCGCCGGGCAGCCGGAGTACGTCTTCCAGGTGCCGCTCGCGGGACGCACCGAGGCCGACGTGCTCGCCGGGATGAACCAGCTGTGGCGCCGCAACATCAAGAAGACCGTCAAGAACGGCGTGAAGGTGCGCGTCGGTGACGCCACCGACCTGCCTGCCTTCCACCGCACCTACGTCGAGACCGCCGAGCGCGACCGGTTCACCCCGCGCGGGCTCGCGTACTTCGAGCAGATGTATGCCGCCCTGGCGTCCGAGGACCCGGAGCGGATCCGCGTCTACCTCGCGGAGCACGACGGCGACGTCCTCGCCGCGACGATCTTCATCCGCGTCGGCGAGCACGCGTGGTACTCCTACGGCGCGTCGTCGGCGGCCAAGCGCGAGCTCCAGGGGTCGACGGCGATCCAGTGGCGGATGATGCAGGACTCCCTTGACGCGGGCGCTGCGGTCTACGACCTGCGTGGCATCACGAACACCGTCGACGAGGCCAACCCCCACATCGGCCTCATCCGGTTCAAGGTGGGCACGGGCGGCGAGGCCGTGCGGCTGGCCGGCGAGTGGGACCTGCCGCTGAATCGCTTGCTCTACAAGGCTTTCGACCTCTACATGAAGCGGCGGTGACGCATCGTGTCCTTCGTCCTGCACGTCGACGGTGAGCGCTGGCGCGCCGGTCACGACCGCTTCGTCGCCGACCACCCCGGCGTCGTCCCGGTGATCAAGGGCAACGGCTACGGCTTCGGCCGCGACCTGCTGTGCGCCGAGTCCACCCGGATGGGCGTCCCGATGGTCGCTGTCGGCACGTATGCCGAGGTCCCTTCTGCCCTGGCCGAGTTCGGCGGCGACGTGCTCGTCATGGAGCCCTTCCGGGCGGCCATCCACTCCGGGCAGCCCCAGGTCGCCGACCGTCGCCTCATCCACACGGTGACGAACCACGCCGATGTCTCGAGCCTCCGGGGTGGCTTCGGCGATGCGCGGGTCGTCGTCGAAGGCCTGACGTCGATGAACCGCTTCGGGGCCCCTGCTGCCGACGTCGCCGAGCTCGCGGGGTCGGCGGACGCCGTCGGCGTGACGCTCCACCTGCCGCTCGGCACCGGTCACGTCGAGGAGATCGCGGGCTTCATCGCCGCCGTCCCCGGCGTGCTCACGTGGTTCGTCTCGCACGTCTCTGCAGCCGAATTGGGCACTCTCGCAAAGCGATTCCCAGAGCATGAGTTCCGCCCACGCATCGGCACCGACCTCTGGTATGCCGACAAGGGCTCCTACGAGGTGCGCGCGCACGTGCTCGACGTGCGGCCGGTCAGCAAGGGCACGCGCGTCGGCTACCGGCAGCGCGCCGTCGCCGCCGGGCACCTCGTCGTCGTCAGTGGCGGCACGTCGCACGGTGTCGCCATGGAGAGCCCGTCGTCGGCCGCGACGGCCCGGTCGCGGGCGATCGCGGTCACCGAGGGCGTCCTCGAGGCGGCCCACCGGGTGCGGTCGCCGTTCACGGTGTCCGGGGTGATGCCGCGCTTCGCGGAGCCGCCGCACATGCAGTGCAGCCTCATCGTGCTTCCCGAGGGCGTCACTCCCCCGCAGGTCGGCGACGAGGTGACGGTCCGGATGCGGCTGACCACGACCACGCCGGACGCCGTCGTCGTCTCCTGACCCCAGAGGCGACCTGGTCGGCCGGCAGGCACGCCCAGGCAGACTGGCCGGAACGAACCGCCGAAACGGGGGCGGAACGCATACCTCAGGCACCTCGCTCCGGCCGGTCCGCCCGCACGGCCCAGCCAAGCGGCACCATGTCGGTGTGAAGCTCACGATCTCCCGGCTCGCCGACCGGCCCGATCTCGCCGAGGCCATGTGGACCATGCCCAGCTCGTGGCCGGAGTTCATGCGGCACGACCCCATCGGCGGCCTCTACTACGGCAACGTCGAGACCCGTTTCGCCGAGTTCGTCCTCATCGCGCAGGACGACGCTGGCGAGGTCGTCGCGGTCGCCCACTCGATCCCCTTCGAGCAGGGCGACGGCGCGCTGCCCGAGAACGGGTGGGACTTCGTCATCCGCAACGGTCTGCTGACCAGCCTGCACGGCCGCCAGCCCGACACCGTCTCGGCGATCGAGATCGCCGTCCGGCCGGACCGCCAAGGGCAGGGGCTGTCCGGGCAGATGCTCGCGGCGATGCGCGAGAACGCGGCCCGGCACGGGTTCGCCACGCTCGTCGCCCCCGTCCGACCCAACGGCAAGGACGACGTCGACGAGCCGATGAGGACGTATGCGTTCCGGGTGCGTGAGGACGGTCTGCCGGTCGACCCGTGGCTGCGGGTGCACGTGCGAGCGGGTGGCCGCATCCACGCAGTGGCCCCCCGCTCGATGGTCGTGCCCGGCACCCTCGAGGAGTGGCGGGAGTGGACCGGGCTGCCGTTCGACCGGACCGGACCGGTCCTCGTGCCTCGGGCGCTCACCCCGGTGCACTGCGACCTCGAGCACGGGGTGGCCGTCTACGTCGAGCCGAACGTCTGGGTCGTGCACCCGACCGGGGCCGGTGGTGCCCGCGGGGCCGGCAACGACTAGACAGGGGTGGTGCACAGCGACCCGACCGACCACTTCGTCCACGTCCGCGGCGCCGCGGAGCACAACCTCAAGACGGTCGACGTCGACCTACCGCGCGACGCCATGGTCGCCTTCACCGGTGTCTCTGGGTCGGGCAAGTCCTCGCTCGCCTTCGGCACGCTCTACGCGGAGGCACAGCGCCGCTACTTCGAGTCGGTCGCGCCCTACGCCCGCCGACTGCTCCAGCAGGTCGGTGCGCCGCACGTCCAGGAGGTCACCGGGCTGCCGCCCGCGGTGGCGCTGCAGCAGCGCCGTGGCGCTCCGAGCTCGCGCTCGACCGTGGGCACGCTGACGACGCTGTCGAACCTGCTGCGGATGCTCTACTCGCGCGCCGGCAGCTACCCCGAGGGCACCCAGCGTCTCGAGGCAGAGGCCTTCTCGCCCAACACCGCGGCCGGGGCGTGCCCCGAGTGCCACGGCCTCGGCGAGGCCCACGACGTGGCAGAGGACCTGCTCGTGCCGGACCCGTCGCTCACCGTCCGCGAGGGCGCCATCGCGGCGTGGCCGGGCGCCTGGCAGGGCAAGAACCTCGTGCGGGTCACGCGAGCCGTCGGCATCGACGTCGACGTGCCGTGGCGCGACCTGCCGAAGAAGGACCGCGACTGGCTGCTCTACACCGACGAGCAGCCGCGGGTGCTCGTCGACCGGAAGGGCGAGCCCGACGACTCGACGGGCCGCGACTACCACGGCACCTTCTGGAGCGCCCGCAAGCACGTCCGCCACACGCTCGCCGACACGAAGAGCCAGATGATGCGCGACAAGGCACTCCGCTTCGTCCGCAGCGTCCGGTGCCCGGCCTGCGGCGGCACGGGGCTGCGGCAGGACGCGCTCGCGGTGACGTTCCGCGGGCTCAGCATCGCGGAGGCGAACGCGCTGTCGTTCACCGACCTCTCGGCCCTGCTGCGACCCGTGGCCGAGCTGACCGAGGCCGGTCCGGCCACGTCGTCGGCCACGTCGGGCGAGGCCACCGAGGTGGCGGTCCGCCTCTGCACCGACCTCGTCGAGCGCATCGCGGTGCTGCTCGACCTCGGCCTCGGTTACCTGTCTCTGGGGCGGAGGTCGACGACGCTCTCCCCCGGTGAGGCCCAGCGCCTGCGCATCGCGACCCAGCTGCGCTCGGGGCTCTTCGGCGTCGTCTACGTGCTCGACGAGCCGTCGGCCGGGCTCCACCCGGCCGACGCCGAGCCGCTGCTCGGGGTCCTCGACGCGCTCAAGCGGTCGGGCAACTCGCTCTTCGTCGTCGAGCACGACCTCGACATCGTGCGGCGCACCGACTGGGTCGTCGACATCGGCCCGGGCGCCGGCGAGCAGGGTGGTCAGGTGCTCTACTCCGGCCCGGTCGAGGGGCTCGAGCAGGTCGAGGCGTCGGTCACCGGCCAGCACCTCTTCGGCCGCGCCGAGGTCTTGCAGCCGCACGAGCGCACGCCGCAGGGCTGGCTGCACCTGCGCGGCGTCAGCCGGCACAACCTCGATGCCCTCTCGGTCGACGTGCCCCTGTGCGTCCTCACCGCCGTGACCGGCGTCTCGGGGTCGGGCAAGTCGACGCTCGTGACCCAGGTGCTCGCCGAGCTCGTGCGCCGGCACCTCGGCCAGGCCCCCGACGACGCCGAGGAGACCGAGCTCGAGATCGACGTCGACGACGCGACCGGGCTCGAGTCGTTCGACCGCCTCGTTCGCGTCGACCAGCGCCCGATCGGACGCACGCCGCGCTCGAACCTCGCGACGTACACCGGCCTCTTCGACGCCGTGCGGAAGCTGTATGCCGCCACCCCCGAGGCGCGCGAGCGCGGTTACGGGCCGGGACGCTTCTCCTTCAACGTCGCCGAGGGCCGCTGCGAGACGTGCCAGGGCGAGGGGTTCGTGTCGGTCGAGCTGCTCTTCCTACCGGGCACGTATGCACCGTGCCCGACCTGCCACGGCGCCCGCTACAACGCGGAGACGCTAGAGGTGACCTACGACGGCAGAAACATCGCCGACGTGCTAGGCCTCACCGTCGACGAGGCGGCCGACTTCCTCGCCGACGTGCCCGCCGCCGCCCGGAGCCTGCTGACGCTGCGCGAGGTCGGCCTCGGCTACCTCCGCCTCGGGCAGCCGGCCACCGAGCTGAGCGGCGGCGAGGCGCAGCGGATCAAGCTCGCGACCGAGCTGCAGCGGGCCCGCCGTGGCCACGCGCTCTACCTCCTGGACGAGCCGACCTCCGGGCTGCACGCGGCCGACGTCGCGCTGCTGCTGCGTCAGCTGCACGCGCTCGTCGACGCCGGCAACACGGTCGTGCTCGTCGAGCACCATCTCGACACCATCGCCAGCGCCGACTGGGTCATCGACCTGGGCCCCGGCGGCGGGGACGAAGGCGGTCGCGTCGTGGCGGCTGGCACTCCGGAGGAGGTCGCACGGGTCGAGGGCAGTGCCACGGCGCCCTACCTGGCCAGACGGCTCTCGTCTCGCGAGGATCGTCGCTAGGGGGCGAGCTCAGTGGGTTCGGCGGCCCGGGGCCGGGACGAGGTAGACGGGAACCGGCGCCGAGCGGACGATCTTGGAGGCCCGGGAGCCGAGAAAGAGCCGGGCGGCCGGGGCCGACGAGCTCGGACCGACGACCAGAAGGTCGCCGTCGCTCCATTCGACGTCCCAGATCGCCTTGCTCCAGGACACACCCTCACCCACCACGAGCGATCGCGCGAGACGGTCACCCAGACGGCCGGCGTCGGCCGCCTCCACCTGCTTCAGGAGGGCATCCTTCAGGCGCTTCACCCACCGGTCGATGACGAGCTCGTCGGCCGACTCCTCCACCCCGCCGTAGAACCTCCGGGGAGGCCGGACGGCGAACGACACGACCCGCACTCCCGCGCCGAGCGCCTCGGCCAGTCGCGCCCCCACGACAGCCACGTGCCCCGCACCCTTGGATCCCCCGTAGCCGATGTTGACCCGGCGGACGCGTGCCGTCGCTCCGGCGCGATAGCCGCGCGGGGCGAGGAGCACCGGCAGCGGTGCGGAGTGCACGAGCCGGTCGGTGACGCTGCCGAGTGAGATCCGGCCGAGGGGGCCCTTGGTCGACGAGCCGAGCACGATGGCGGACGCGTCGACGTCGGCCGCCAGCTCGAGCAGGCCGCCGGGGATCGACGACGCCTGACGCACCTCGAAGGACGCCTCGACGCCGGTCGGCAGACTCGTTCTGGCCTGGTCGAGGACGGCGCGCCCCCAGTCCGTGAGCGGACCGACGTAGTCACCGTCGATGAAGTCCGGCACCCCCGCCGCATGCGGGGTCGTGACGACGACGGCGACGACCAGCGGCTCGCCGGTGGAGCGCGACAGCACGCCCGCCAGCTCGAGAGCCGAGGTGCCGCTGTCCTGGGCGGTGAAGGCGACGACGATCGTCATCGATCACACCTGCGCGACCAGCGAGGCCGCCTCGACGTGGGTCACCGGCACCCCGAGCTCGGCCGCGCGGTCGACGACCTCGAACCGTTGCCACACCGACTCGGCGGCGGGAAGCGTCACGATGACGATCTGGTCGGGATCGAACTGGCGCACCGCCGTGCGCAGGGCACGCAACGGCCGGTAGTCGCCGATGCCTCCGGAGGCGTCGAGATGGTGCGCCGTGAGCGCTTCGAGCGTCCGGTCCAGCCGCCCCTGCGCCGCCTCGGTCGTCGCATCCCGGACCGACACTGCGCCGTGGGTCGACGCCGTGCCGGTCTCCACCGCGCTGGCCGGGACACAGACGTAGTACGTCGCCTTGCCCATCGCGTCGATGCGCTGCAGCTCCCCGATCAGCTCGTCGGCCTCGAGCGTCTGGTTCGCCAGGACGAGCACGCGGCGCGCCTCGCCGGTCTGCGCGGGGGCAACCCGCTCGGGCAAGCGGGCGATGCGGGCCCGGTTGATGAAGAACAGGACGAGGACGACGGCGAACGACACGAGGCTCAGCACCAGCTGGATCCGCACGTCCTCGGTCAGTCCCATCTGGACCAGCACGAGCACGATGCCCAGGGTCGTGATCACGGAGAGCGCCGGGAACCACCACATCTTCACCTTGAGCGTCGACGGGTCGGCCCGGTAGCGCAGGATGATCTGCGAGATCGCGATGAGGAGGTAGACGAAGAGGATCACGGCGCCGGACGAGTTGAGCAGGAAGGAGAACACGGTGTCGGGCGAGACGGCCGCCATGATCACGGCGAGGAAGCCGACGACGGACGAGGCCAGGATGGCGACGACCGGAACGCCGCGCGAGTTGACCGACACCATCGAGGCCGGAGCCTCGCGTCGAGCCGCCAGGACGAAGAGCATCCGGGAGGCGGTGTAGAGGCCGGAGTTCAGGCACGAGAGGACCGCGGTGAGCACGACGGCGTTCATCACGTGGTCGGCATACGGGATGCCCATCTCCTTGAACGCCGCGACGTACGGGGACGCCTCGAGCGTGGCGGAGTTCCACGGCAGGATGACGCAGAGCAGGAAGATCGAGCCCACGAAGAAGATCGCGATGCGGGTGATCACCGAGTTGGCGGCCTTGGAGACGGCCCGCTCCGGGTCGTTCGACTCCGCTGCCGCGATCGTGGCGATCTCGGCGCCGACCATCGAGAAGATGACCGTCACGACCCCCGCCGTGATCGCCAGCTTGCCGTTCGGGAAGAACCCACCGTGTGCGGTGAGGTTGCTGAAGTCGAGGTTGGCATTGGGCCAGATCCCGAGCACGAACAGCCCACCGCAGACGAGGAAGACGATGATCGCGCCGACCTTGATCCCCGCGAACCAGAACTCGAACTCGCCGAACGACGAGACCGAGATGAGGTTGGTGCCCGTCATGAGGAGCATGAGGACGAGGCTGAGCACCCAGGTCGGCACGCCCGGGAGCCAGAAGTTGAGCACCTTGGCCCCGGCCACGGCCTCGAAGCCCACGACGATGACCCAGAAGTACCAGTACAGCCAGCCGACGGAGAAGCCGGCCCAGTCGCCGAGCGCCTTGCGGGAGTAGTCGGCGAACGAGCCCGTCGACGGGTTGGCCACGGCCATCTCGGCGAGCATCCGCATCACCAGGATGATGAGGACACCGCACAACGCGTACGTGAGGAACGCGCCGGGTCCGGTGTCGTGGATGACCGTTCCCGACCCGACGAACAGGCCGGCCCCGATCACGCCGCCCATGGCGATCATCGTCAGCTGTCGCTGGTTGAGCGTCTTCTTCAGCTCGGGACCGGCGCCGGACACGTCAGGCCCCCGGAGACGTGATGGGCGGACGGCAGGATTTCACGTGACGAGACATGGACGTATCCCTCTCGATCGGTCCGAAGTGGCAGTGCTCCCCCTCGACGATCTGCCCAAAGTAGCCACAGTGTGGTGATCTGTCTATGCCGGGTCCAACCTCGCGGCGTCTGTGTCTTGCCCCCGAATGACTCACGGGGGCAACGGTCCTCGTCGCCCGGATCCGGTGCACCTGAGTCCGCGACGGTGGCTCACCATGGGCAACGACTCTCTCGCCGCACCTGCGGCATACGTTCTGCCCGTTCACCCACCTTCGTGAGAAAGCAGGGCGAGGAAACGCTCTGCGTCGCGACACTAACTGGTCCCCGCGGCACACTGGGTTGATGGTCATATCGCCCCGGCGGAGCCGGTGGACGAACCTCGCGCTCCTCGTGCTCCTGGCGGGTTCGTTTGTGACCGGCTGGGTGGCCTTCGGAATCGAGGGCTGGCCTGGATCCAGGACCGTGAGCTGGGTCCACGGCGTCCTGGGCCTCGGCATCCTGGTGCTCGCCCCGTGGAAGAGCGTGATCGTCAGACGCGGCTTGCGCCGTCGCCGCAGGCACGCGGTGGCGCTCGTGTTCGCCATTGTCGTTGCGGTCAGCTTGGTCGCCGGAATCGTGCACGCCACGCTCGGTCCGCTTCAGGTCGCCGGGTTCAATGTGCTCGCCGTGCACGTCGCGGCCGCAGTGGCAGCCGTACCACTCGCTCTGCGCCATGTGGTCCGCCGACGGCAGCGGGTCCGCGCGACCGACCTGTCTCGACGAACGGCGCTGCGCGCGATCGCCGTCGCCGGCACCGCCGCACTGGCGTACGCAGCTCTGGAGTCCGCTACGTCGCTGGCCGGGCTCGCTGGGGCACGACGCCGTGCAACCGGGTCCTACGAGCTCGGGTCGGGGCAACCCGCCTTGATGCCCGTCACGCAGTGGTTCACCGACGATGTGCCCACCATCGACCCGGCGGCCTACGAGCTGCAGGTCGGCCGACCCGGCGAGCGAACGCTGCGGATCTCCCACGACGACCTGCTCGCGATGACCAGCACGACCCGGTCGGCAGTCCTCGACTGCACCGGCGGCTGGTGGGCCGAACAGACCTGGCGAGGCGTCCAGCTCGACACGCTGCTCGGCCCCCACACCTCCGGATCGATTGCGGTGCGTTCGGTGACGGGCTACACCAGACGCTTCCCATCCGAGGACGCTCCCACCCTGCTGCTCGCTACGCACGTAGGAGGCATACCGCTCTCGCCCGGCCATGGCGGGCCCGTCAGGCTGGTCGCCCCCGGACGCCGTGGCTTCTGGTGGGTCAAGTGGGTCCAGCACGTCAGTCTCGAATCACGGCCCTGGTGGTCGCAGTCGCCGTTCCCTCTCCAGTGAGACACCCCCGGCCGCCGCAGCGACACATCGAGACCGCCAAGCGTGCCGAGACCCGAAGCCGACGCATCGAGCAGTTCGTCGCCAGGCCCGCGCGGGGAGAAACCGTCCACCCCAACACCGCCAGGCGCCAGGATGATCACCGCGACGCGTAGCTGGACGCAGCCGCGCAGCAGTCTGTCCTCCTCCCTCCGAGGCACCTTTCGCCGCTCACTCGCGCATCAGCATCCCCTGGGCTTCTCGCTCCAGGTCGATGTACGGCTCGCCACTGACGTCGACGGCGACCCGCTTGATCGTGCCTCCGGTGAAGCGGTAGGGGCGCTCGCCGGGATAGTCCTGTGTCACCGGATCGCCGACGTCGCGGCCGACGGCCAGGCCCTCGCCCGCGATCATGTAGCTGCCGGGCTGGAGCTTGATCCGCCCCTCACCGACCTTCGTGTCGCCGTGGAAGAGGGACAGGATGCCGGTCGCCACCGGTGTGACTTCGCCGTCGTCCTTCTCGAAGGACGCTGCCAGGATGAGGTTTTCGCCGGTCGGCAGGTCCTGCGTCGCGACCACTCTCTGCTCGACGATGCCGACGAAGCTGTTGACGTAGTGCAGCCGGTTGTCCTTGACGTAGAGGCTGTGACCACCGAAGCGGGACCCCTGCGCGAAGAGCACGCCCTGGGCACCCGGCTCGGGAAGGTCGACCAGCGCGCCGATGACGAACGACCGGCCCCGAACGACGACGGCCTGGGCCTCGGGCACCTCGGCGTGGTTGGGGTAGTAGACGTAGCGGCCCCGCGGCGCGGAGAGCTGCGGGCGCGGTGACACGAGGATCTCCAGCGCCGACCGGTCGTCGAGCGGGAAGCCCTCGTTGGCGCCGGCCTCGGCGTACCAGAGGTTGACCATCTCGCGGAGCTTGTCGGGTTGCTCGGCCGCGAGGTCGTGCAGCTCGGAGCGGTCGACGTCGACGTGGTAGAGCTCCCACTGGTCCTCGTTGAAGTGCCCCCACCCGCTGATCGTCGGGTGGGTGGTGACGGCCTTCCAGCCGTCGTGCCAGATGCCCCGCGACCCGAGCATCGAGTAGAACTGCGTCTGCCGCTCGCCGGGGGCGTTGGCGTCATCGAAGCTGTAGCGCATGCTCACGCCGTCGAAGTGGCTCTGGGTGTGGCCCTTGATGGTGGCCGGGGCGTCGATGCCGAGGGCGTCGAGCACGGTGGGCACCAGGTCGATCGCGTGGTGGTACTGCTCGCGGATCTCGCCCTTGGCGGTCATGCCGGCCGGCCAGGAGATCACGCACGGGTCGGAGGTGCCACCGTTGAGCTCGTAGCGCTTCCACATCTTGAAGGGCGTGTTGAACGCCATCGCCCACCCGTTGGGGTAGTGGTTGTAGGTCTTCGGCCCACCCAGGTCATCGAGCATGGCGAGGTTGGCGTCGATGTCGTCGGGGATCCCGTTCATGAACAGCATCTCGTTGACCGACCCGTTCGGGCCGCCCTCGCCGCTGGCCCCGTTGTCCGACACGAGGATGACCAACGTGTTCTCCCGCTGGTCGGTCTGCTCGAGGTAGGTGAGCAGCCGACCGATCTGGGCGTCCGCGTGGGAGAGGAACCCGGCATACACCTCGGCCATCCGGGAGAAGAGCCGCTGCTCCTGTTCCGACAACGAGTCCCACGGACGGGTGGTGTCCACGGGAGGGAAGGGCTGCCCCTCGGGACCGGTGCGCGTCTCCGGGGTGCCGAGCGGGTTGATCGCCGGCAGCTCGGTGTTCGGCGGGACGATACCCATCTCGATCTGGCGGGCCAGCGTGGTCTCGCGCATCGCCTCGTAGCCCTCGTCGAACCGGCCCGCGTACTTCTCGATCCACTCCTTGGGGGCGTGGTGCGGTGCGTGGCAGGCGCCGGGGGCGTAGTAGAGGAAGAACGGCTTCTGCGGCGCCACCGCCTTGGCGTCCATGATGAACTCGATCGCCTTGTCGGTGATGTCCTCGCCGAAGTGGTAGCCCTCCTCGGGCGACCTCGGCTGGTCCACGGGATGGTTGTCGTAGGTCAGCTCCGGGTACCACTGGCTGGTCTCGGCGCCGAGGAAGCCGTACCACCGCTCGAAGCCTCGTCCCGTCGGCCAGTTCCGACGCGTCGACGCGAGGTTCATCTCGACGGTCGGGCACAGGTGCCACTTGCCGACCATGTAGGTGTTCCAGCCCCGCTCGCCGAGGATCTCCGACAACATGCCGTTCTCGGGCGGGATGGTGCCGCTGGCGTTGGCGAAGCCGCTGGCGCCCTCGGTGATGCAGGCCATGCTGTTGCGGGTGTGGTTGCGCCCCGTGAGCAGGCAGGAGCGCGTCGGCGAGCACAGCGCGGTGGTGTGCCACTGGGTGTAGCGGACTCCGTCGCCCGCGATCTTGTCGATGTTCGGGGTCTCGATCGGACCGCCGTAACAGCTCATCGCCGAGAAGCCCACATCGTCGAGCACGATGTAGACGACGTTGGGCGACCCGTCCGGCGCCTTCGGCGGCGCGAAGGGCCCCCAGTCCTCCACGGAGTCCCGGATGTCGACGTTGACCTTGCCCTTGAACGGGACGCTCATGGCTCCTCGAATCTGTTTCGTGACGAAGGCGACTGCTCGCCCGCCGAGTTCGAGCGCGCCAGGTCGGCTCGCCTTCCCCCGAGACAACAGCCATCGCGACGCCGCGGCATCGCCCGGACGGGGTGACGTGTCGCCGTGCCTCAGCGTCCGCCTGCCGCAACGAGGGTCTCGGGGTAGCCTCTCAAGCGTGACGACGCCCACGGGGCTGACGGCGCTGGTCGAGGTGTCGGGCGGCTCGTTCGCCATGGGAGCGGATCGCTTCTACCGGGACGAGGGCCCGATCCACGACGAGACCGTCGGTGCGCTCGCCGTCGAGCGCCACCCGGTGACCAACGCCCAGTTCGCACGCTTCGTCCGCGACACGGCATACGTCACCGTCGCCGAGCGACCCCTGGACCCGACGCTCTACCCCGGCGTCGCGCCCGAAGACCTCGCCCCGGGGGGACTCGTCTTCCGGCCGACTCCCGGACCGGTGGACCTCGGCGACTGGCGCCAGTGGTGGACCTGGGTGCCCGGCGCCACGTGGCGTGAGCCCTTCGGCGAGGGCAGCGCACTCACCGGGAAGGACGACCACCCCGTCGTGCAGGTGGCGTTCGAGGACGCGACCGCGTATGCCGCGTGGGCCGGTCGGCGCCTGCCCACCGAGGCCGAGTGGGAGCACGCCGCCGGCGGAGGTACCGGCACGACGTACGCGTGGGGCGACGAGGTCCGTCCGGACGGACGCCTCATGGCCAACACCTGGCAGGGCCGGTTTCCGTATCTCAACACCGGCGCCGACGGCTGGGTCGGCACGTCGCCCGTGGGCTCGTTCCCGCCCAACCATCTCGGCCTCGAAGACCTGATCGGCAACGTCTGGGAGTGGACGACGACGACGTATGCCGACCGTCACGTCGTGCAGCACGCGTGCTGCTCGCCCGCGCGGCCAACGGAAGCCGACGGCTCGACGACGGACCCGTCGGTCCGGAAGGCGCTCAAGGGCGGCTCGCATCTCTGCGCGCCCGAGTACTGCCTGCGCTACCGTCCGGCCGCCCGCTCCCCGCAGTCGGTCGACACGTCGACGACGCACATCGGTTTCCGCTGCGTCGTTGACCGCTGACCCCGCTGACCGCAGGGTTTCGCGGGCGGTCCCGCGGGCGGTCCCGCGGCGGGGGCATCATGGACCATAGGAGGCGAGGATGAGCGACGAGACCCGTGAAGCGATCCAGCGGTTCCACGACGCACTCAACAGTCACGACATCGACGCGTTGACGCTGGTGGTGCATGAGGAGTGCGTCTTCGAGACCACCAACCCGCCCGACGGCACCCGGCACATCGGCCGTGCGGCGGTGTTGAGTGCGTGCCAGGAGTTCTTCGTCCAGTCTCCGGAGGCGCGGTTCACGATGGAGGAGGTCACGACCTTCGAGGACCGGGCGTTCGTCCTGTGGCGGTACGACTGGGCCGACGGGCACGTTCGTGGCGTCGATGTGATGCGCGTGCGGGACGGGAAGGTCGTCGAGACGTTCGCGTACGTGAAGGGGTAGCGCCTGCTTCACTCGATGCCGCTGTCGACTCGCCGACATGCCGACAGCATTCCCTGAAAGCAGGCATCGCGGCCCGGTCCCCGCCCTACCCTCGAAGGGTCCACGATGACAACCAGGGGGTTGGCGAGGATGTTCACACGACGGACGAGTGCCCTGCTCGCGGCGTCTGCGGTGGTCCTGATCAGCGCGGGACCGGCGGTGGCGGGCATCTACACGCCAGGATCCTCCGGAGCAGGCGACCCCTACTTCCCACAAGCGGGAAACGGCGGCTACGACGTCTCCCACTACTCCCTGACCCTGGGCTACGAACCCGCTTCGAAACAGCTCACCGGCAGGGCTGTCATCACCGCGACCGCGACGCAGAACCTCTCGCGATTCGACCTGGACCTCCGGGGCTTCACCATCTCCAAGGTGCAGGTGAACGGCTCTCCAGCAGCCTACGAGCGTGCCGGCGACCAGGAGCTCGTCATCACACCCAGCAGCGGTCTTCGCGTCGGTCGCTCGTTCACGGTCTCGATCGCGTATGCCGGTGTGCCCCGAGTGGTGACCGACCCCGACGGGTCGATCGAGGGGTGGGTCCCGACCGCTGACGGCGCCTTCGTCGTCGGGGAGCCGCAGGGCTCACCCGGCTGGTACCCGGTCAACGACACCCCGCAGGACAAGGCGACCTTCGACTTCCACGTCACCGTTCCCGAGGGCCTCACCGTGATGGCGAACGGCGTGCTCGTGTCGCACCGGTCGTCGGGAGGACGCACGACCTGGGTCTGGCGAGAGAGCGACCCGATGGCTCCGTATCTCGCCACAGCCACCCTCGGTCGCTTCGACCTGACGGTCTCGAAGGTCGGAACCATCCCCTCCTACGTCGCCATCGACCCGACCCTCCCCTCGGGCAACGTCTTCCGGAAGCTTCCGCAGATCGTGCAGTTCTACGAGTCGATCTACGGGCCCTATCCGTTCAACGCCGTCGGCTCCGTCGCGGACAACGCCCCGGCCGTGGGCTACTCGCTCGAGACGCAGACGAAGCCGGTCTACGACCGGATGCCGGATGAGACGACGGTTGCCCACGAGCTCTCGCACATGTGGCTCGGAGACTCGGTCACTCTCCGCCGCTGGCCGGACATCTGGCTCCATGAGGGTTTCGCGACGTGGTCGGAGTGGATCTGGAGCGAGCACAACGGCCAGAAGAGTGCCCAGGGCTACTTCGACACGCTGTACAACACCCCCGCCTCGAAGACGTCGTTCTGGGCTCCCCCGCCCGGCAACCCGGGAGACGCGGCGCACCTCTTCGACGGGACGGTCTACGACCGTGGCGCGATGACGGTGCAGGCGCTGCGGAACAAGGTCGGTGACGACACGTTCTTCCACATCATGCGCGCCTGGGTGACGCAGAACCGCTACGGCAATGTCACGACCTCCCAGTTCATCGCCCTGGCCGAGAAGATCTCGGGGATGAACCTCGACCACTTCTTCGACGTCTGGCTCTACCAGCCCCAGAAGCCGACCTCGTGGTGAGCCAGACAGGACCGGTGGGGCGCTGTCGTCAGTCCACGATGGGTTCCCAGACGAGCTCCGCAACGTCGATGACCAGATCGGAGCTCTGTGCCGCAGGGTCATCCGGCGCACGCACCTCGCCCACACACACGCATACGACATCGTTGAGGCGGCGGTAGCGGCGTTGTCGCTGAGGTGGAGGACGGAACCGACGATCTGACGTCGCCCTGGAGGGTAGGCACGACCGTAGCCGTGCCACTCGAACATCAGCGTCGCTCCGTCGTCCGTCTCGATGACGGCACGGAAGTCCGGACGGAAGGGCCCCGTCGCGGTCCGACGCTGCGGGAAGTTCACACCGCGGAAGCGGCCGGAGATCTGGCCCTCGCATCGCCCCTCGGCGATCATCAGGTGCTGCTCCCACCCGCCCTCGAGCCCGACCACCCAACTCTCCGGGTAGGTGAAGCGGATCCGGTACAGCTGCTCGAGCCTCAAGGTTGCACTCCCCACTGGCAGACGAACCCTCTGACAGGATCGCACGCCGCAGCGAGGCGACGCGCCCCTTCCCTCAGCGGCCGGCGAGATCCAGTCCGAAGGCCGTCGCCATCGAGGGGGCGGCGGCGGCCTCCCCGAGCGGCGCTGCCGCGACGACCTCGCTGTAGAGGCGGGCCAGCGAGTAGTGGCTCAGCGGCGTGGTGACGACGGCGCCGTGCAGCGACGGGTGCGCCACGGCGGTCAGGACGAGGTTGTCCTGGTGGTGGTCGTCCTCGTCGGCGGTGACCACGATCGCGAGATGTCCGGCCCTCCAGTCGGGACCGGCCATCACCGTCCCGATCTCGGTCCGGAGCCAGTCGTCGGCCACCGAGAGATCGCAGTCGTGGGCGTCGTTGCACAGGTCTGGGATCACCATGCCGGCGTTGGGCAGCCGTCCCGCGGCGGCATCCTTGCTCAGCTCCGGGAACGGCACGTCGTACTGGAGGCAGGAGGACCGCTCGCTGAGGTAGTACGGCCACGGGTTGTGCTTGACGACGTACTGTCCCGAGTTCTCCGGTGCGCAGTTGCCGGGCATCCCCTCGGCATACACCTTCGCCGTCTTGCCCACCGACAGCGCCTGGCCGAACACCGACGGCTGGTCGGTCGTGTGACTGGACGGCGGGGCATCATCGGTGACGCCGAACGTGCTGCCACCCGTCATCGCGAGATAGTTCGGCAGCGAGGGGTGCGCCACCGCGCGGTAGCTCGTCGCGTGGGCGAACTCCTGGCCCAGTGCTGCCGTGAACGGCATGGCTTCGCGCATCTGGTCCAACGAGTGGTTCTCGACGACGAACGTCAGCAGCTTGGTCACCTTCGTCGGCTGCACCGTGGCGAAAGTGGCGGGGGCGGGAGGGGCGGAGGGCTCTCCCGCCCCGCAGCCGGCGAGGCCAAGCAGTGCTGTTGCGATGACCAACCCCGCCACCTTGTGCGACACGTGTCCCCCATGGTCCGAAGCGGATTGCCGCGGAGACAGTACCGCGGGGTGCTCGATGCGGGCTGGGAATGCCGGCGTGAAGCGGCCGGTGGGAGAGTGGGCCGATGGAGATCCAGCTCAGCATGCTGATCCTCGAGGTTCGCGACCTGGCGACGTCGATCGCGTTCTACCGCGACGTCGGTCTCGACGTCCCCGATCCGGTGTCCGGTCGGCCGGTCGTCATTCACCGAATGGGCAGCGGCGTCAGCCTGCTGCTGACGACATCCTTCGCCGCCACTCACGATCCTGCCTGGACGCGCCCGGCTGGGGGCTACCAGCAGCTGCTCGAGTTCTATGTCGGCGACAACGCAGCGGTCGACCGGCGTTGGGCCGACCTCGTCGCCGCAGGCCATCCCAGCCGCATGCCACCCACCCAGACCGCGGGCCCCTACGCTGCCATGATCGACGACCCTGATGGCAACGTCGTCCTTCTCACCTCGGACGAGGCGGCGCGGGTCGACACGGACGACGCGTAGCGCCACCCGGCATACCCGGCCTGACGTCGGGTTGCGAGCGGAACGCTGGCAGGGCGTGCGGGGTGCGGGAAGATGAAGTATGCGTGAGGTGTCGGTGAGTGCCGAACCGATCGATCGTTTTGCCCGGGTGCTCCCGCCGGAACGGGTTGCGCTCCTGAAAGAGGCTGCCGACCGATCCTCCCTGCTGCTGAGGGGCCGGACGGTGTGGAACGTCAGCTCCACCGAGCGGGGTGGCGGCGTGGCCGAGATGCTCCAGACGTTGGTGGCCTACGGGCAGGGCGCCGGTGTCGAGACGCGCTGGTTCGTCCTCACGGGCGACGAGCGGTTCTTCACCGTGACCAAACGGTTGCACAACCTGCTCCACGGCTTCGCCGGGGACCGGGGCGGCCTCGACGAGGCCGACAGGGACCACTACCGCGATGTGATGGCCCGCAACCTCGAGGTCTGGCAGAACCGGGTGCATCCCGGCGACATTGTGCTGCTTCACGATCCGCAGACCGCCGGCATGGCGGGCGCGCTCCGGGACCGGGGCGCGCACGTCGTCTGGCGTTGTCACATCGGAGCCGACCGGGCCGACGGGCACACCGGCCGCGGCTGGGAGTTCCTCCGGCCGTTCGTCGAGGCCGCCGACGCGTGCGTCTTCTCGCGGAGAGAGTACGCGCCAGCCTGGCTGCCGACGCCCCGGGTCTGGGTGATACCGCCGTCGCTCGACCCGTTCAGCGCGAAGAACGCGCCCATGACGACCGACAGCATCCGGGGGGCCCTGCACCGGGCCGGTATCGTCGAGCAGCTCACGGGGGACGGCACTCTCGCGTTCGTCCGCCGCGACGGCACTGAGGGCACGGTCCGAGTCCACCGCGGTCTGTTGTTGGACGAGGACCGACCGTTGCCCCCGGCCGCCGACGTGCTGCTGCAGGTCAGCCGGTGGGACCACCTCAAGGACATGGCCGGCGTGCTCACCGGGTTCACCGACCACGTGGACCGCTTCCCCGACGGCGTGCACCTGCTGCTCGTGGGGCCGAACGTCGGTGGGGTGGGTGACGACCCCGAGGGCGCCCAGGTGCTCGGCGAGTGCCGGGGGCTGCGTGCCGCCCTTCCGCCGTCGAAGCGTGCCCGCGTGCACCTGTGCTGCCTTCCCATGGACGACGTCGACGAGAACGCACACCTCGTCAACGCGCTCCAGCGGCACGCGACCGTCGTCGTGCAGAAGAGCCTGATGGAGGGCTTCGGGCTGACCGTCACCGAGCCGATGTGGAAGAAGCGCCCGGTCGTCGCCTCGGCCGTGGGCGGCATCACCGACCAGATCGAGGACGGCCGCAGCGGGGTGCTGCTCGAAGACCCCACGGATCTCGAGCGCTTCGCCGCCCTCGCCGCGGGCCTCTTCAAGGATCCGGAACGTCGGGCGCGGCTCGGGGCCGCCGCCCACGAACGGGTGACCAGTGCGTACCTCGGCGACCGCCACCTGATCCAGTACGGCGAGCTGTTCACCTCCCTCGTCGCCGGCTGACGAGCGCGCACCCGTCTGCCCCGCGGACCGTGACCGGACCCGGTTCACGGGGGAAGGATGTTGATCACCCGGGACAGCACCACGACGAGGACCCCGAGGGAGATCATCGACTGGATCGCCATCAACCCTTTGACGCGGTGGGTCAGTGGGAGGGTGTCGGTGGGGCTGAACGCGACGACGTTGGTGAACGCCAGGTAGAGGTGGTCCGGGAATCGTGGCTGCCAGTCGGGTGGCGCCAGTCCCGGGGTGCCGGTCTGGGGGAACTGGAAGTCGGGATAGCGCCCGGCACCCGCCCGGCGCACGTCGGGGCCGCCGCCGTCGATCTGCCAGTAGAGCAGCCCGAACGTGACGATGTTGGCGGCGAGCAGGGTGACCGCCGTGACGAGGAGCTGGGTCACGGTGGGTGGCGACTCGCCTTCGGGGGTGCTTCGCAGGACGAGTGCCACGAGCCTGACCGCGGCGGCGGTGTTCGCCAGGATGAGAACGGCGACCAGCGACAGCACCAAGGGGCGAGCCGCCCGTGGGACGGGTCCCGGCTTCGCAGCCACGGCGAGGAGTATCAGGACCACGGCCGCTTCGATGGCGGGCACGACGAGCGGGGGTCCCTCACGCAGCTTCGCCGGCACCAGAACCTGCGGGAGGATGACGACGCAGAGGGCGACCAGTGCCCAGACGTAGGTCTCCGGCGCCGGAGCAGGGCCCGGCTGACCGGAACCGGCGCCGTGCGGTGTCTCCGGCTGGGGACCGGTTGACGGCTCGTCGGGCATGGGCCCATCATGCGCCGACCAGCGTCGACCGTCACCGGATCCGTCGACACGCCACTGGCGAAAGGCGACTCCCATGGACAGCAGACACCAGCAGGTCGACCCCACCGGACAGTCGGGCCACTCCACCGAGCGAGCGCTGGTTCTCGCCGGCGGCGGAGCGGCGGGCAATGCCTGGGAGCTCGGTCTCATTGCCGGACTGGCCGACGCCGGCATCGATGTGACCGGTGCCGACCTCATCATCGGGACCTCCGCAGGTTCGACGGTGGCTGCCCAGATCACCAGCGGCACCAGGCCGGCCGACGTGTATGCCGCCACCCTCGCCGAGGTGCACCAGCCCCGGACCGGCGGGGCCGGAGCGGGCACGGGACGCGCCCCGAGCGTCTCGGGCCCGAGCTACCTGGAGTGGTCGAACCGCGTCATCAGCTCGGCGACGGATCCGTCGGACATGCGCCGCAGGATGGGGGCTGCGGCGCTCGAGCTGGATGCCTCGGAAACGTCGAGCCGGACTCGCTGGCGCGACATCGTCGCCGCGCGGCTGCCCAGCCAGCAGTGGCCGCACCAGCGCGTGCTCATCACAGCCGTCGATGCGCAGACCGGCGAGCCCGTCGTCTTCGACCGCCACAGCGGAGTGGACCTCGTGGATGCCGTGGCGGCGAGCACCTCGGCGATGACGCCCTACCGCATCGGTGAGCGCCGGTACATCAACGGCGGCTACCGCCGCAGCGAGAACGCCGACCTTGCGGCGGGCTGCGGACGGGTGCTCGTGCTGTCTCCCTTCGGTGGCAGGACGCGCATGCCGCTCGAGTGGGGCATGGACCTTGCAACCCAGGTCGACGAGCTGCGCGCAGGCGGCAGCCGCGTGGAGACGGTGTTCCCGGACAGCGGCGCGGGTGACGTCTTCGACGCCAATGCGTTGGATCCGTCAACCCGTCCGCAAGCCGCCCGAGGGGGCTACCTCCAGGGCGCTGCTCTCGTGGAGGTGCTGACCGACTTCTGGCGCTGACGCCGGCCCGGCGCGTGGCTCATTCCGCCCACGTGGAGGTCGAGCCCGGAGGTATCGTCGGGCCCATGGCGCACTTCCTGCTGCTCCATGGGGCCTGTCACGGCGGTTGGTGCTGGGATCCGGTGTCCACGATCCTGGACGCCGCCGGGCACCGGACGACCGCGCCCGACCTCCCTTGCGAAAGCCTTGACGCCGGCTTGACCGAGTCCGCTGACGCCGCCGTCGCCGCGTTGCCGGACGGCGTCGGCGAGGTGGTGGTCGTGGGTCACTCCTTGGGCGCACTCCTCGCGCCGCTGGTGGCTCACCGGGTGCCGACACGACGCATGGTCATGCTCGCCGGAGTGGTGGGCGCTCCCGGGACGAGTCTCGAGTCGCTGGCCACGGAGGACGCGGATCGCGATGTGCCACTGGAGGATTCAGACCTCGAGTTCGACACGGAGGGCCGGTTCCGCTTCACGGACGCCGGTGCTCGACGCGTGCTGTACCACGACTGTCCACCCGACGTCGCAGACGCGTCCATCGCACGGTTGAGGTTCCAGCGCTCGATGTGGCGTGACGTCGCCGAGTTCGACACATGGCCACAGGTGGAGACCTTGTCGGTCGTCTGTGCCGAGGACCAGGTCGTCGATCCCGCGTGGTCGCGACGGGTTGCCCGCGACCGGCTGGGTGTCGAACCCATCGAGCTGCCGGGGGGCCATTCGCCCTTCCTCGCGCGACCTGCCGCCGTGGCGGCCGTCCTCATGGACGGCCTCTGACGATCAGGTCAGACGCTCCACTCGCTGGCCAGGACGGCATACGAGAAGGTGTCGCTCCAGCCGGCCGACCGGTGCAGGGCGTCTCCGACGGCATGGAGCTCCCGACGCATGCCCACGCGTTCCATGACCCGCCAGGACGGGATGTCGTCGGCGAAGCAGGTGGCCACGACTCGCCGAACTCGTAGCTCCGCGAAGCAGATTCGCATCAGGTCGCGCACGGCCTCGGTCGCGTAGCCGTGCCCCGTGAAGTGCGGGTCCAGCACCCACCCCAGCTGCGCCTGCACCTCGCGAGCCTGTTCGGCGACCTCCTTCTGTGACCAGGCGTCCTCGACGCGGAGCATGAGGTCGCCGATGATGCGTCCGTCCAGCTGGACGACGAGGGTGGTGGCCATCCTGTCCTCGTCCTCGAAGGTCGTGCGGTAGGACTCGAGCCCGTCCGGCGCCTCCGTCAGCCACCGGCTGACCGACTCCAGGCGACGGAAACGCCACGTCGCGTCGGCATCCCCTCGCAGCGCGGGCCGCAGCTCGAGACGCTCGGTGGTCCGGGGCCAGTCGAGCCGAGACAGCGGGTGCCTCGAGACGCCGGGCTCGTCGGGCAGGGCCTGCACCGACAGCAGTGAGGCGCCGAGGTCGCGGAGCCGGGCCAGCCGTCCATGGAGCTCGGCCTGGTCGCGCACCGGCCCCGTGAGGGTCGTCGTCCCGTCAGGGTCGTGTCGAAGGGCGAGGCCGTCGAGGACGCGCGTCCAGTGCTCGTCGAGGTGCCCGGCGACCCGGAACTCGTAGCAGGTGGTCATGGTCGGCCGACCCCGGCCAGGACCCGCCCTCCGCGGCGACCCCGAGCGGCACTGTGGCGGCGGATCGCCCACTCGGCGACGGCCAGGTTGACGACCCAGGCCGCCGCCCTGGAGGCGTCCAGCGCAAGGGGGCTGTGCCCGAACAGGGCAGCACCCGCGCCCTCGGTGAAGGCCTGGGTCCCGGCAGCAAGCGCGATGGCGTAGGCGCGGGTCATCCAGGCCCGGTGGGTCATGACGTCATGCCGTCGGATCGCGACGACTCCGAGGAGCAGGGCCGTGGCCATCGCGGGGCCGAAGACGAGCCGCAGCACGAACAGCAGCGGCCCGGAGCCCGGCTGGGGCGGGACGAACAGCGTCAACCACAGGGCCGACACCGCCACCCCGAGGCCGGCCACCACGAGAACTCGGCCCGATGCTCGATGCCATCCCGGGCGGCGACTCCGCAGTCCGGGAGCGAACTGCAGGGCGCCGAGGAGTGCATACGTGGTCGCGGAGACGATGTGCACCACGACGGGCAGCGGGGAGGCGGTGAACCTGGGGTCGCTCGGGATGAGCGACGGGCCGCCGTTCAGCTCGACCAGGCGCGCGGTGCCAGCCAGGACGGGGATCAGGCTCAACGCGATGAGGGCTGCCGGCACGCGCCACCCCCGCTGCCGGGTCGTCATCGGACCGCGGCCTGCGGCCGGCCGGCGGCAGTGGCCGCGGGGGCGAGCGTGCCGGACGCCTCGCGGCGCTGGTCACGCCACAGCGAGACACCGAGACCGATCAGGGCGATGCCGGTGGGGACGGCGAGTGGGCGGTTGAACGAGGCCGGAAGGACGGCGAGGGCAACGGTGGAGAGGTTCCCGACGGCGAGCAGGGCGGCTGCCCACCTCGAGAGGATGCCTGCGCGGAACGTCGCGATGCCGAACACGAGTCCGCCTGCGACGTAAGCCGCCCCGGTGACCGCGAAGACCGTCGTCAAAGCACCGATGTCCCCCGTCGCGTGCCCACCGAACGCGGCGACGACGACGTCGTTGACGTAGCCCGGCGCCGACGTCGCTGCGGTCGGCAGCACGAACGCAGCCGCGAACTCGGTTCCGAACATCAGAAAGTAGCCGGCACTGAGCAGCAGGTAGCCGACCAGGCCGGAGACCCCGACCGTGGCGCGCTGACGCAGGTACAAGCCGGTGATACCGGCCAGCGCGAGGGCGGTCATGACGGTCTTGGCGGTGCTGCGCACGAACCAGTCGGTCGTCGTCACGGAGGCGACCTCCATGGCGGGGTGGTTGATCTGCACGAGGACGAAGATCGTGCCGGCGACGGCGGTTGCGATGCCGGCCGCCTGGCCGAGACGGGAGGTCGTGATGGTCATGATGGGGTTCCTTTGCCGGAGGCGGTCCCGGGGGTTCCGGGGACAGCTCGAACATAGGAACGGCGACGGTGTCACCGAATCACCAAGCGATGTGATTGGGGTGGTGATCCCTGCGGCGACCGGTCAGAGCAGGCCGAGCTCGGCGGCGCGGACCACCGCGGCCCGCCGGGTGTTGACGCCCAGCTTGGTGAAGATGTGCTTGGTGTGGGTGCGTAGCGTGTTGACGGACACGAACAGCTCGCTCGCGATCTGCGGTCCGGTCCTGGCCGTCGCCAGCAGCCGCAGCACGTCGAGCTCTCGTTCGCTGAGCCCGTCGACCCGCGGCACCCGGGACGACACCACCGGGCTCCCGTACGCCGCGTGCGTGAGCCGGTCGACGAGAGCCGAGGCTGCGGGCGACCGCTCCGTGATCGTGAGCAGCTCCGACAGGGGGGCGCCCTCGTCGAGGAAGAGGCGGACGTAGCCGACCGGGGCGGCCGCCTCGAGAGCGGCACCGAGCTCGGCGACGGCCGCCGCCTCGTCACCGTCGGCATGGTGCACGAGCGCCCTGAGCATCCGGATCTCCAGGAGACTGCCGTCCCGACCATCACGGCGCGCGCCCGGAGCCAGGAGGTCGAGCCGGCGTAGCGCGTCGTCCAGGTGGCTCTGGTCGCCGTCCGCGCGGTGTTGGGCAAGGAGCAGACGCACGAAGGTGAGCTGGGCGAACTCAGCGAGGTAGGACACGTCGTCGACCCGCAGCACCTGCTCGCCGTCGGCCCAGCGCCACGTGTCCGCCAGTCGACCCTGCGCGATCCGTAGGCGCGCCAGCTGGGCCGGAATGGGGCGCACCTCGGGGAAGAAGCCCGGCAGGTGCAACTGCTCGGCCTGCGCGAGCAGCTCAGCCGCCGACTCGAGCTCGCCCTCGGCGCGCCGCAGACGCGCCATGGCGACGTACCAGCGATAGCGGTTCTCCAGCAGGGACGCGGACTCACCGAGCGCCCGGGCGGCGTCCAGGTGCTCAGCCGCGGCCTCGAGCTCATCCTGTTCGACGAGCACGTCGGCCAGACCGACGTGCAGGTCGCCGAGGGTGGCCAGTGCGGCACCGGGATGCCGCTGGGACGTCGCCAGGGCGTCCTCCTGGAGCCGCCTGGCCTCGTCGGGTCTCCCCCTCGCCACCCACATGCCGGCCAGGGCCACCGTGCTGCCGAGCTGGTCGGCGACGTCTCCGGCCTCGGCCATGCTGCGGACCGCTCCGGAGAACGTGTCGACCGCCTCCTTGGCGTCACCCTTCCCCCAGGCAGCGAGCCCCAGGAAGCCGAGTGCGCCCGCCCGGGCCATGTGGTCGTCCGGCCCGGTGAGCGCCAGGGCTTCGCGGGCATGCTGAGCCATGGCGTCGGTGTCACCTCGGGCCTGCGCGGCCGACGCCCGGAAGATGGCCATCGTCGCGGGCAGCGTGCGCAGCTCCTCGGACGTCGCGGTCGAGGCGTCGACAGGGGCGGTCGGCGGGCGTTGCGCGAGAGCCCGTTCAGCCTGCGCCAGAACGGTTTCCACGCCCTGTACGTCGCCCTCGACCAAGCGAGTCCAGGCGAGGTAGGTGCCCAGCAACGGACGTTCGAACACCACCTCGACGGGCAGCGCGGTCAGCCATCCGCGCAGCATGACGTCGCGGCGTCGACGCCGCAGGTCCGGCAGCACAGCCTCGAGGAGGTCGGCCGCATGCTCCGGGTCGCCGCTCGACAGGGCGTGCCCGACAGCTTCCTCGGGAAGGCCGTTCGCGGCATACCACTCGCTGGCGGCCCGGTGGAGCAGCGGAATCCGTTCCGGTCGCTCTGCCGCGAGCCGCGCCCGAAGGGCTTCGGCGAAGAGGTGGTGGTAGCGGTACCAGTCGCGGTGGTCGTCGAGCGGGACGATGAACACGTTGGCGCGGTCCAGCGCCTCGAGGAGTGCGGCGCCGTCGGCTCCGCCCGTGAGGCGGTCGCACAGCTCGCCGGTCAGCTGCTGCAGGACCGAGGTGTCGAGCAGGAACCGACGCGAGGACTCGGGTTGCGAACGCAGCACCTCGTCGACGAGGTAGTCGAGCACGAACCGGTGACTGCCGGCGAAGTCGGCGACGAAGGAAGCGGTGTCGTCCATCCCGCGCAGCGAGAGACCAGCAAGCTGGAGCCCGGTGACCCACCCCTCCGTGCGGGTCTCGAGAGCGGCCATCTGCGCGTCGCCCAGGTCCAGGCCCATCACGTCGGTGAGGAAGGCGCCGGCCTCGTCGGGAGTGAACCGCAGGTCGGCGGCACGCAGCTCGACGAGCTCGCCGCGCGCCCGTAGCCGGGGCAGCGGCAGAGGCGGGTCGGACCGCGTCGCGATCGCCAGACCGGCCTGTGGCGGCAGGTGGTCCAGCAGGAACGTCACCATCGCGTGCACCTCGGGTGCCACGACCACGTGGAAGTCGTCGAGCGCCAGCACCGTCCGGCCGGGCCGGAGGTCGAGCTCGTTGACCACACTGGTCAGCACCGACTCGGGTGCTCCTTGTGCAGCCACCAACGCAGCCGCCTCGGGGAACTCACCCCCGGTCCGGAGCGCGGCCACGAGGTGCTCGAGGAAGCGTCGCGGGTCGTTGTCGTCCTTGTCGAGCGACAGCCACGCGACGTGGCCCTGGCCGGCCGCGACGGGTGCAACTCCCTGGGCCAGCGCGGTCGTCTTGCCGAAGCCTGCGGGTGCCGACACCAGCACCAGGCGGGGCAGGGCCCCCTCGGCGAGCCGTTCCGTCAGCAGCGCCGTCAGCCGGCGCCTATCGACGAGGTCACGGCGCAGCGTCGGCACGTGCACCTTGGTCCCCAGGACGGCCATGCGACGAGCATAGGAGCGCGACGACTCGGTGCACGGCGTCGGTCCCGGGCGCTACCGTCGGACTGACGATCGGCGGGCGCCCGGGAGGTGGTGGCATGCGGCACGACACGAGTCCGACGGCGCGGGCCCTCCTCGCGCTCGAGGCCATCCAGGACAGCCCCGGCATCACCGCCCAGCGGCTGGGTGACCACCTGGGCGTGACCGAGCGGGCTGCTCGACGCTATGTCGCCATCCTCCGCGAGGCGGAGGTGCCCATCGAGTCGGTCACGGGACCGCACGGTGGCTACCGCGTCGGCCGTGGGTTGCGTCTGCCGCCCCTGATGTTCACCGCCGCCGAGGCACTCGGTCTCGTCATGGCCGTGCTCGAGGGGCACCGGGGAGCGGCCGACCCGACCGAGCTCGTGGGGGCCGCCCTGTCCAAGATCCTGCGGGCGCTCCCCCAGCAGGTCGCCGAGCCGGTTCGGGCCGTCCGTCGGATCACCGGGCCGCCGCCCAACCCGAGCCTGCGCGTCGACCCGCTCCTGACGGCCAAGCTCGTCGAGGCCTGCACGTCGGCGCGGCGGGTGCTGATCGACTACCGGCTCGAGGACGGACGCGAACGACCGATGGAGGTGGATCCGTGGGCGGTCCTCCTGCGCCACGGTCGCTGGTACCTCCTCGGTTGGTCGCACACGAGCGGTGCCCAGCGCGCCCTCCGGGTCGACCGCGTGCTCTCGGCCTTTCCCACGTCACAGCGGTTCACCCCGCCCGCGGACCTCGACGCGCTCCGCACCCTCGAAGAGCACCTCTCGCAGGGGTGGCGGCACGAGGTCGACGTGCTCCTCCGGGCCGACCTCGACGAGGCGTCCCGGTGGCTGCCGCGCAGCCTGGGGCACCTCGAGCGGGTCGACGGAGGCATCCGGCTGCGGGCGACGACCGACGACCCCGACTGGTACGCCCGCCAGCTCGCCGTCACGCCGCTGACGTTCGAGGTGGTCGGGTCACCCGCGCTCGTGCAGGCCACCGAGGACCTCGCCGCACGTCTCGTCAAGGCGGCCGGCGCCCCCGACGACGGCCGGGGCCGGCCGCAGCCGCCCTCCCAGGGCTGAACCCGCCGGAGCGGGTACGACCCCGCCAGGGCGGCGCCGAAGCCGCCGACGCACACCGGTCACCGCGCACTAGGGTGATCACGACCGGACCGGGGAGGCCCCCGGTCCTGAGCCCGAGGAGCGGCACATGAGCTTCAACGACAACGCCCAGCTGGACACCTCACAGGTGCAGAGCGGCGGCAGTGGTGGGGGCGGCGGAGGCGGAGGGTTCCCCGGCGGCATCCAGGTCGGAGGCGGCATCGGCGGCCTCATCCTCCTCGTGCTCATGCTCATCTTCGGTGGCGGCAAGATCCTCGGTGGGGGCGACTCGGGCAGCACCGCCGGCGGCCTCCCCTCCCAGCAGCTCCAGAGCGACCAGGTCGCGGCCGCCGGACAGGTCGACCAGGGGCAGTTCTCCCAGTGCAAGACGGGCGCCGACGCGAACCGGAACGACGTGTGCCTCATCGTCGCGACCGTCAACAGCGTCCAGGACTACTGGACCAAGACGCTGCCGAAGTACCAGCTGAACTACGAGCCGGCGAAGACCGTGATCTACCAGGGCCAGACGCAGTCCAAGTGCGGCACCGCCAACGCGCAGGTGGGTCCCTTCTACTGCCCCCTGGACGCGAAGGTCTACGTGGACGCGAGCTTCTTCCAGGAGCTCCAGAGCAAGTTCGGCGCCAACGGCGGCCAGCTCGCGAAGGAGTACGTCATCGCCCACGAGTACGGCCACCACGTCCAGGACCTCCTCGGCATCCTGAACCGCGCCCAGCAGGACCCGCAAGGCCCCAACTCGGGGTCGGTCCGCATGGAGCTGATGGCCGACTGCCTGGCCGGTACGTGGGTCAAGCACGCGACCGAGACGACCGACGCGAGCGGCACCCCGCTGCTCAAGCCCATCACCGACGCCGACATCCAGTCCGCGCTCTCGGCCGCGTCCGCCGTCGGTGACGACCGCATCCAGCAGAAGGTCCAGGGGCGCGTCACCCCCGAGACCTGGACGCACGGCTCGTCGGCCGCCCGCCAGAAGTGGTTCACGCAGGGTTACCAGACCGGCGACATCAACCAGTGCAACACCTTCGGCGTCGGCACCGTCAGCTGACGTCCACCACCCGATCGAAAGAGCGATCCGTCCGCTCCTGATCGAAAGAGCGATCCGTCCGGACGGATCGCTCTTTCGATTGTTGGGGGACGGATCGCTCTTTCGATTGTTGGGGGACGGATCGCTCTTTCGATTGTCCGAGGGTCGATCGTCAGGGCTCGGTGAGCTCGATGCGGACCGCGCGGCCTCGCCGGAGCGCGGTCTCGAGCACGTCGCGCTTCGGGTCGGGCAGGTCGTAGAGCTCACGCATCGGCAGCCCGGCGAGCGCGCGCAGGGCGCTCGCCTCGAGGACCTCCCGCACGAGCGTGCGGTCTCCCCCGACGACGAGTCCATGAGGTATGCCGTCCGCACCGGCCCGCGGGCTCTCGTCGTCCCCGAGCAGCACCCGTCGGGCATGCCCGACGACGGCGTCGACGAGCTCGTCGGCCTGCTTGCCCCGGCGACGCGCGAACCGCTGCTGCGACCACCCTCCAGCCGCTGTCCGCGACTGCACGTGCCGGGTGCCGACCTTGGAGGCCGTGAACGCACCCGTGCGGGCGAGCCCCACGGCATACCCTCCCCGCCGGATGAGGATGACGCCGAGCGGTTCGTGCGCGAACGGCGTTGCGACGACAGTGGATCCGTCGGCGGCGCGCGCGGACACGACGACGCCGCCGGGAGTGGTCTCCTCGGCGGCGTCGTAGGGGCCGTGTCGCTCGGCGAAGCCCGCCATCCACCGGTCGAACCGCTCGGGGTCGACCTCGATGAGGCGCGTCGTCACGGGCGCGGGTGGCGTCGGCTCAGAGGTTGAAGCCGAGGGCGCGCAGCTGCTCGCGGCCGTCCTCGGTGATCTTGTCGGGGCCCCACGGCGGCATCCACACCCAGTTGATGCGATGTGTCGTGACGAGGCCTTCGAGGGCCTGCGCCGTCTGGTCCTCGATGACGTCGGTGAGCGGGCAGGCGGCCGACGTCAGCGTCATGTCGAGGACGGCGTGCGACTGCGCGTCGACGGTGATGCCGTAGACGAGGCCGAGGTCGACGACGTTGATGCCGAGCTCGGGGTCGACGACGTCGCGCATGGCCTCCTCGACGTCGGCCACGTTGGGCGGGGTGGTGGTTGCTGTCATGACGAAACTCCTTGTGGGGAGGGCGAACTCGTGGAAGAGATGTCTACGCCGGCTCGGGCGAGCGCGTCGGTGAAGGCGGTCCACCCGAGCAGGGCGCACTTGACGCGGGCGGGGTACTTCGAGACGCCGGCAAAGGCGACCCCGTCACCGATGACGTCCTCGTCGCCGGCGACCTTGCCCTTGGAGGTCAGCATCGTCCGCATGGCCTCGAACGTCTCGAGGGCCTCGTCGACCGGGTGGCCGATGACCTCCTCGGCGAGCACGGAGGTGCTGGCGACGGAGATCGAGCAGCCCTGGGCGGCATACGAGATGTCGGTGACGACGGCGTCGGGACCGGTGCCGGTGACGTCGACGCGGAGGGTGACCTCGTCGCCGCACGTCGGGTTGATGTGGTGCACCTCGGCGTCGAACGGCTCGCGCAGGCCGGCATGGTGCGGTCGCTTCGAGTGCTCGAGGATGAGCTCCTGGTAGAGGTCCATCAGCTCGCCTTCCTCTCGGTGTCGGTGCCGAAGATGACCGGCACCCGGTCGAGAGCCGCGAGCAGCGCCTGGACGTCGGCGGGCGTGTTGTGGACGGCGAAGGACGCGCGGGTCGTCGCCGCGGCGCCGAGGGCGCGGTGCAGCGGCCACGCGCAGTGGTGCCCCACCCGGACGGCGACCCCCGCGTCGTCGAGCACCTGCCCGACGTCGTGGGCGTGCACACCGTCGACGACGAACGCGACGGCGCCACCCCGGGGGGTGCCGACGTCAGGTCCGACGACGTGGACCCAGGCGCGCTCGGCCAGGCCCCGCTGGAGCTGCTCGACAAGCGACGCCTCGTGCGCGTGGATGCGGTCGATGCCGATCGCCTCGATCCAGCGCACCGCGGCGGCCAGGCCCACGGCCTGCGCGGCGTTGGGCACGCCGGCCTCGAACTTCTGGGGGGCGGGCGCGTAGGTCGAGCGCTCCATCGTGACGAGCTCGATCATCGAGCCGCCCGTGAGGAACGGCGGCATGACGTCGAGCAGGTCACCGCGTCCCCACAGCACACCGACCCCCATCGGGCCGTACATCTTGTGGCCGCTGAAGGCGATGAAGTCGGCGCCGAGCGTCGCGACGTCGACCGCGAGGTGCGGCACCGACTGGCACGCGTCGACGACGACGAGCGCCCCGACGGCGTGCGCCCGCGCCGCGAGCTCGGCGACGGGGTTGACCGTGCCGAGCACGTTGGAGACGTGCGTGAAGGCGAAGACCTTGGTGCGCTCGGTGAGCAGCTCGTCGAGGGCGCTCAGGTCGAGTGCGCCGTCGGGACCGACCGGCACCCAACGCAGGGTCGCGCCCGTGCGTCGGGCGAGCTCCTGCCACGGCACGAGGTTGGCATGGTGCTCCATCTCGGTCACGAGGATCTCGTCACCGGGTGCGAGCACGAACCGCTCGTCCTTGGGCTCGTCGGTCGGGGCTGCGTTGGAGAAGGCGTACGCGACGAGGTTGAGCGCCTCGGTGGCGTTCTTCGTGAAGACGACCTCGTCGGCGGGCGCCCCGATGAACGACGCGATGGTCGCGCGGGCGGCCTCGAAGTCGTCGGTCGCCTCCTCCGCGAGCTGGTGCGCGCCGCGGTGGACCGCGGCGTTGTGCTGCTCGTAGAAGGCACGCTCGGCGTTGAGGACGGCCGTCGGCTTGTGCGACGTCGCCCCCGAGTCGAGGTAGACGAGCGGCCTGCCGCCGCGCACCGTGCGCGCCAGGATGGGGAAGTCGCCGCGGATCGCGGCGAGCTCCCCGTCCGTGAAGGGCAGGACGTCGGTCATGGCGCTCAGGCCTCGGCGGCCACGGCCGGAGTCGCGACGAGGTAGCGGTCGTAGCCCTCGTCCTCGAGACGGTCGGCCAGCTCGGGTCCACCCTGCTCGACGACCTTGCCGTCGATGAAGACGTGCACGAAGTCAGGCTTGATGTAGCGCAGGATCCGCGTGTAGTGGGTGATGAGCAGGACGCCGAGGTCCGTGGACTCCTTGGCGCGGTTGACGCCCTCCGAGACGATCTTGAGCGCATCGACGTCGAGCCCCGAGTCGGTCTCGTCGAGGATGGCCACCTTGGGCTTGAGCAGCTCCATCTGGAGGATCTCGTGGCGCTTCTTCTCGCCGCCGGAGAAGCCCTCGTTGACGTTGCGCTCGGCGAACACGGGGTCCATCCGCAGGTTGCCCATGGCCGCCTTGACGTCCTTGACCCACGTGCGCAGCTTGGGCGCCTCGCCGTCGATGGCCGTCTTGGCCGTGCGCAGGAAGTTGCTCACGGTGACACCCGGCACCTCGACGGGGTACTGCATCGCGAGGAAGAGGCCGGCGCGGGCGCGCTGGTCGACGCTCATGGCGAGGACGTCCTCGCCGTCGAGCGTCACGGTGCCGCCGGTGACGGTGTACTTCGGGTGGCCGGCGATGCTGTAGGCCAGCGTCGACTTGCCGGAGCCGTTGGGCCCCATGATCGCGTGGGTCTCCCCCGACTTCACCGTGAGGTCGACCCCGCGCAGGATCTCCTTGGGGCCGTCCTCGGTCTCGACCGAGACCGTCAGTCCCTTGATCTCGAGCGTGCTCATGGGTCAGTTCTCCTTGTTCGTGCTGGGGATGCTGGGGGTCTGCTGGGTGGGAGCGGCGTATGCCGTGGACGCGAGCTCCTCCTCGATGGCCGCGGTGATCTCGTCGCGCAGGTCGGCGAGCGGGATCTCACGGATGATGTCGGCGAAGAAGCCGCGCACGACGAGGCGCTTGGCCTCGTCCTCGCTGATGCCGCGCGACTGGAGGTAGAACAGCTGCAGGTCGTCGAAACGGCCCGTGGCAGAGGCGTGCCCGGCGCCCTCGATCTCGCCGGTCTCGATCTCGAGGTTCGGCACCGAGTCGGCGCGGGCACCGTCGGTGAGGACGAGGTTGCGGTTGAGCTCGTAGGTGTCGGTGCCCTCGGCCTCCGCGCGGATCAGCACGTCGCCGACCCACACGGTGTGGGCCGTGTCGCCCTGGAGCGCGCCCTTGTAGGTGGCCCGGCTCTTGCAGTGCGGGGCGTTGTGGTCGATGTACGAGCGGTGCTCGAGGTGCTGGCCGGCGTCGGCGAAGTAGACGCCGAGCAGGGTGGCGTCACCGCCGGGGCCGGCGTAACGCACGTTGGCGTTGACGCGGACGACCTCGCCGCCGAGGCTCACCGAGAGGTGCTTGTAGTGGGCGTCCCGACCGACGAGGGCGTCGTGCTGCGCCAGGTGCTGGGCGTCGTCGGCCCAGCGCTGCACCGACACGACGGTGAGGTCGGAGCCGTCGCCGGTGACGACCGAGACGAGCTGCGCGTAGCGCGCCGAGCCGGTGTGCTCGACGACGACCGTCGCCTTGGAGAAGCGTCCCGCGCGCACGACGAGGTGGCCGTGGACGGGCTCGCCACCCTGCCCGACGAGCGAGAGCCGCACGGGCTCGTCGAGCTCCGCCTCGGCCGGGATGTCGAGCAGGAGGGCGCCGTCGGCGGCCGCCCCGGCGACGACGGCCGCGCGGTCCTGGGGAGGCAGGATGCCGAGCTCCTGCGCCTGCTCGGACGTGATCGTCGAGGTCGTCACACCGGCGGGGAGCTTCGTGGTCCAGTCGAGCCGGCCCGACGCGCCCTCGGCCAGCAGGCCGGCGAGCTTCTTGACCGGCGTGAAGCGCCAGTCCTCCTCCCGACCTGTCGGCAGCGGGAACGCGGAGACGTCGAACGACGCCGTGCGCTCGGCACGCGACTGGTCGGGCACGAAGGCCGCGGCGGAGTCGGTGTGGGCCGACGCGCCGGGGCGGGCTGCGGTCATGGTGGGGGCGGCGTCGGGCACCGTGGTCTCGCTCTGCTGGGTCTCGGTGATGTCGGGGGTGTCGGTGGTCGTGTCAGCCAGAAGGCCCATCAGCCGACGGCTCCTTCCATCTGGAGCTCGATGAGGCGGTTGAGCTCGAGGGCGTACTCCATGGGCAGCTCTCGGGCGATCGGCTCGATGAAGCCGCGCACGATCATCGCCATGGCCTCGTCCTCGGCCATGCCGCGGGACATGAGGTAGAAGAGCTGGTCCTCGGACACCTTCGAGACGGTGGCCTCGTGACCCATCGAGACGTCGTCCTCACGGATGTCGACGTAGGGGTAGGTGTCCGAACGGCTGATCGTGTCGACGAGCAGCGCGTCGCAGCGCACCGTGGACGCGGAGTGCGACGCACCCTCGAGCACCTGCACGAGACCGCGGTAGCTCGCGCGGCCGCCGCCGCGGGCGACGGACTTGCTGATGATCGAGCTCTTGGTGTTGGGCGCCGCGTGGACCATCTTGGAGCCGGTGTCCTGGTGCTGGCCCTCACCGGCGAAGGCGATCGAGAGCGTCTCGCCCTTGGCGTGCTCGCCCATGAGGAAGACGGCGGGGTACTTCATCGTGACCTTGGACCCGATGTTGCCGTCGACCCACTCCATCGTCGCCCCGGCCTCGCACGTCGCGCGCTTGGTGACGAGGTTGTAGACGTTGTTGGACCAGTTCTGGATCGTCGTGTAGCGCACGCGGGCGTTCTTCTTGACGATGATCTCGACGACGGCCGAGTGCAATGAGTCCGACTTGTAGATGGGGGCGGTGCAGCCCTCGACGTAGTGCACGTAGGAGCCCTCGTCGGCGATGATCAGCGTCCGCTCGAACTGGCCCATGTTCTCGGTGTTGATGCGGAAGTACGCCTGGAGCGGGATGTCGACGTGGACACCCTTGGGCACGTAGATGAACGAGCCACCCGACCACACGGCCGTGTTGAGCGCGGCGAACTTGTTGTCGCCGGCGGGGATCACCGTCGCGAAGTGCTCGCGGAAGAGGTCCTCGTGCTCCTTCAGGGCCGTGTCGGTGTCGAGGAAGATGACGCCCTGGGCCTCGAGGTCCTCGCGGATCTGGTGGTAGACGACCTCGGACTCGTACTGGGCGGCGACGCCGGAGACGAGGCGCTGCTTCTCGGCCTCGGGGATGCCCAGCCGGTCGTAGGTGTTCTTGATGTCCTCGGGCAGGTCGTCCCACGTGGCCGCCTGCTTCTCGGTGGACTTCACGAAGTACTTGATGTTCTGGAAGTCGATGCCGGTGAGGTCCGAGCCCCAGGCGGGCATCGGCTTCTTGCCGAAGAGGCTGAGGCTCTTGAGGCGCAGCTTCGTCATCCACTCGGGCTCGTTCTTGCGGGCCGAGATGTCGCGCACGACGTCCTCGTTGAGCCCACGACGCGCCGTGGACCCGGCCACGTCACTGTCGGCCCAGCCGTACTCGTAGGTGCCGATGCCCTTGAGGCCGGGGTTGAGCTCTTCGATGTGGGTGGTCATGAGGAACCTTCCTGAACGTGCGTGAGCGTGTCGGTACTGGTGCTCGTGCTGGTGCTCGTGCGGGTCTGGGCAGCGTCTGGGTCAACACCCGAGGGCTGCGTGGTCTTCCGGGGGCGAGTGCCGATCCCACCGGTCGGGACGAAGGTGGTGCAGACGTGGTGACCGCCGGCGAGGGTCGCGAGACGCTGGACGTGCACCCCGAGCAGCCGCGAGAACGCGTCGGTCTCGGCCTCGCAGAAGGCCGGGAACTCGGCAGCGACGTGCTGCACGGGACAGTGCCCCTGGCACAGCTGGACCCCAGTGAGCCCACCGGCGCCCACCGGTCGGGCCGTGGCGGCGAAGCCGTCCTCGCTCAGCGCCTCGACGAGCGCCTCGGTGCGAGCGGCAGGTGCGTCTCCCGCTGCGTCGAGGCGGGCGGCATACCGCTCCTCGAGGGCGCCGACGCGGGCGCGGGCGAAGTCGCTGACGGCGGTCGGGCCGGCGTGTGCCTCCAGGTAGCGCAGCACCTCGACGGCGAGCGAGTCGTAGTCGGCCTCGAGCGCGCTGTGCCCGGCATCGGACACGACGTAGGCGCGCGCAGGGCGCCCGCGCCCGCGGCGCCCGCCGGTGGGCTCGTGCGGCACGACGGCGCCCTGCTCGACGAGGGCGTCGAGGTGGCGGCGGACCGCGGCAGGCGTCAGGTCGAGGTGACGGCCCAGCTCGGCAGCCGTGATCGGGCCGTCGGCGGAGACCATGTGGAGAACTCGTGAGCGCGTGCGGGACTCGAGCGGCGAGACGTGCTGGACGTCCTCGCCGTCTTTCGTCTCACGCGGTGCGTGCTCACCGATAAACACCACACCATTGTGACGTAAATGGGCCGCACACTTCCAGTTAGGACGGCCTTACCGGCCACCCCGGTCGTCGAGCTCGTCATCCGCGTCGTCATCCGTGTCCTCGTCGGAGTCCTCGTCGGAGTCCTCGTCGAGCTCCGGGGGCATGATCACCGACGGCATCCGGGTGCGTGGCGGGGCCACGGCGTCCTCCCCGAACCAGCGCCGGCGCAGCGGCGCCGTGACCCACCCGAGCGGGCACGTGAGCACGTAGCCGTAGGCCAGCGCCATGCCCGTCGCCCCGGGGAAGAGCGCGAGCCCCAGGGCGATGAGGACGCCGAGTGGCACCGTGATCCGGAGGTGTCGCGGCGAGAGCAGGTCGCGGAAGGACCGGAAGCGGAACGAGGACGCCATGAGGGCCGCCGGCACGACGCCTGCCGCCACCGGGACGAGCGGCGCCCAGTCGTAGAGCGGGTCGCCGATGGCGAGCACGGTGGAGATGACGACGCCGGCCGCACCCGGGCTCGCGAGGCCGACGAAGTAGCGCTTGTCGGCCAGCGGGTCGATGGTGACGTTGAAGCGGGCCAGGCGGTAGGCGGCGCAGGCCAGCCAGAACATCGCCCCGGCCCAGGCCCAGACGGGATACGCCGGCAGCGCCCACGTGTAGACGAGGACGGCGGGCGCGATCCCGAACGAGATGAGGTCCGCGAGCGAGTCGAACTGCAGACCGAACGGGGTGATCGCCCCGACGGCACGGGCGACGGCACCGTCGCAGATGTCGAGGACGATCGAGATCCCGACGAGGACCGCTGCCGTGCGGAAGTGTCCCTGGAAGGACAGCAGCACCGAGGAGAACCCGCAGAGCATGTTGCCGAGGGTGAAGAGGCTCGGCAGCGTGGCCCGGGCACGGACGCGCGGGTTGAGCCGGTCGAGGGGGATGACGCGAGCGCCCGTGGCCGAGACGAGCCTCATCCGCCGGCCCACGCGGTCACGCCGCCGAGGTCGCTCGTCGGACGCCGAGTCGCCGTTCACGAGGGGTCCGCCGCCGGGAAGCGGCCCAGCACCGTCTCTCCCCCGATGGCGCGCTTGCCCTTGGACACCTCGAGCCGCACCTCCGGCGGGACGAAGACGTCCATCCGGGAACCGAACTTCATCAGTCCCATCCGGGTGCCGGTGGCGATCTCGTCGCCCGGCTCGATCCGCGTCACGATGCGGCGCGCGAGCTGCCCGACGAGCTGGCGGTAGATGATCCGGCGGCGCTGTCCGTGCACGACCCGCTCGACGATGATCTCGCTGCGCTCGTTCTTCGTGGCGCTCTCGGCACGGTACGCGGCGAGGAACCGACCGGGCGTGTGGGTCACGTCCACGACCCGGCCGCCGTAGGGCGAGCGGTTCATGTGCACGTCGAGCAGGGACAGGAAGATGCTGACCTGCTGCCACTCACCGGGAGGTGCGATGCCCGCCTGGGGTTCCCCGACGTGCATGACGATGCCGTCGGCGGGCGCGAGCACGACGTCCGGGTCCGAGACCGGCGTGTGGTCCGGGGTGCGGTCGGGGTCGCGGAAGAAGAGGGTCACCCCTGCCGTCAGCAGTCCGAGGGCGGCGGTCGTACGCGGTCGGCGGGCCAGTGCGGCGATCACCGTGGGCACGGCGGCCAGGGCGGTGAAGGGCCTGGCGGCTGGGTCGATCTTCACGGGTGGGGCTCTCCGTCAGGGTCGAGTGGTCGGTCGGTAGAGAAGGGGGCTGTGGTCGCACGGCGGAGGGGGTACGCCAGCGGCGACCGAGGTGCGATGACCGGGGTCGTCGGGACCGAGCCTAGACTCATGAGCCATGACCGCTGCGGTGACACTGTCCGACCTCCGCCGCACCTTCGGTCAGGTCGCCGCCCTCGACGGACTGACGTGGAGCGCCCCGGTCGGGCGCATCACGGCGGTGCTCGGCCCCAACGGGGCGGGCAAGACGACCGCCATCGAGTGCGCGGTCGGGCTCGGCCGTCCCGACGGCGGAACCGTGCGGGTGCTGGGCACCGACCCGTGGCAGGCGAGCGCCGACCACCGCGCCCGTGTCGGCGTCATGCTGCAGGCCGGTGGCCTGCCCAACGGCACCAAGCCGTTGCGCCTGCTCCACCACCTCTCCCGGCTCTACGCCGACCCCGTCGACGTCGACTCGGTCGCCCGTCGACTCGGCGTCACGGACTTCGCGTCGACGACGGTCCGCCGGCTGTCGGGCGGCCAGAAGCAGCGCCTCGCCCTCGCTGCGTCGCTCCTGGGTCGCCCCGAGGTCCTCTTCCTCGACGAGCCCGCGGCGGGCCTGGACCCGCACGGCCGCCTCGACGTGTGGGACCTCGTGGCCGAGCAGCGCGACGCAGGCACCACCGTCGTCGTGACGACCCACTCCTTCGAGGAGGCCGAGCGGCTCGCCGACCACCTCGTCATCATGAATGCCGGACGCACCGTCGCGGAGGGCACGCCGGGATCGGTGACCGGCAACCGCTCCCTCGAGGACGTCTACTTCAGCCTGACCCGCAAGGGAGCCGCGTGAGCACCCCGACCACACCCAGGACCTCCGTCACCCCACGGGCCGCGACGCAGCGACGCCGCATCGTCACCCAGGCCGGGTTCGAGGTCGGGAGCCTGCTCCGCAACGGTGAGCAGCTCCTCGTCTCGCTGGTCCTCCCCGCGATGGCGCTCGTCGGGCTCAGCCTGACCACCTCGCCGAGCCTGGGTCCCGGCACGCGCATCGACGTCGCGACGGCCGGGGTCATCGCCCTGTGCGTCATCTCGACCGCCTTCACCGCGCAGGCCATCTCGACCGGCTTCGACCGTCGCTACGCGGTGCTGCGCTACCTCGGGGTCACGCCTCTCGGCCGCGGCGGCCTCGTCGCCGCCAAGGTGCTGGCCACGCTCGCCGCCGAGGTGCTGCAGATCGGCGTCATCGCCGCCCTGGGGCTCGTCCTCGGGTGGCAGCCGGAGACGTCCGGGATCGCGTATGCCGTGCTCTTCGTCGTCGTCGGCACGTGGGCCTTCGTGGCCCTGGCCCTCCTGCTCGCCGGCACCCTGCGGGCCGAGGCCGTGCTGGCGATCGCCAACCTCGTGTGGGTGCTGCTCCTCGGGCTGGGCGGCGTCATCGTGCCACGCACGGAGCTGCCGCCAGGCGTGTCCCACGTCGCTGCCTACCTGCCCTCGGCCGGGCTCGCCGACGGCCTCCGGTCGGCGCTCGTGGACGGAGTGCTGAACCTGCCCGCCCTCGGTGTCGTCCTCGCCTGGGGACTGGTCGCCACGGTCCTCGCGGCGCGTCTCTTCCGATTCGACGACTGAACGCACGAGACTGGCCGGACCGCGCGACACCCGACGACCCGACCGGCCTGGAGGCGATGTGTTCGACGAGATCTTCGGCCTTCCGACGCATGCCCTCGTCGTCCACGCCGTCGTCGTGCTCGTGCCCCTGTCGGCAGTGTCCGCCGTCGCCTACGTCCTCCGCCCCGACTGGCGGCGCGTGCTGCGTTGGCCGACCGCGGCCGGCGCCGTCGTGTCCGGCGCCTCGGCCTTCGTCGCGGCCGAGAGCGGTGAGGCCCTGCAGCGACGCGTGTCACGGGTGCGCTCCGGCACGACGGACTTCGACCTGCTGAGCACGCACGTGGCGTGGGGCGACCGGGCCCGGCTGTTCTGTCTCCTCTTCATGGTCCTCACCCTCGCTGCGCTCTGGCTCGTGCGACCGCCGGAGGAGGAGTCGCCCCGCGGGCACGCGGTCGAGCTGCTCGCTGGCACGCTCGTCGTGCTCACGGCCGTCGCCGCGGTCGTGACGGTCGTCGTGGCCGGCCACGCCGGCTCCCAAGTGGTCTGGCACGACCTCGCCTGACGGTGGTCAGAGGCGTCGCTGGCCGGTCCCGAGCGGTCCAGGGTGATGCGGGAGCACCGCGCGCGGCGGCATACCCTTGCGGGGTGTCCTCCACACCTACCGTGACCCCCGTCGACCGTGCGACCGGCACGAGCCGTCTCGCCCGGGCGGCGGGTCACCTTCCTGCCGTCCCGTTGCGCTGGGTCCGTCCGCTCCTGCTCGCCAACCTCGTCGGGGAGGTCGGCATCGTGGTCACCGGGGGCATCGTGCGCCTGACCGGCAGCGGGCTGGGGTGCAGCACCTGGCCGGAGTGCCAGCCCGGCTCGTTCACGCCGGTCCGCACGCCGGCGAGCTCCTACCACGACCTCGTCGAGTTCGGGAACCGCACGCTGACCGGTGTCGTGAGCGTCCTTGCGCTCGTCTCGCTCTGGGTGGTCCTGACCCAGTGGCCGCAGCGTCGGCGCCTCCACCTCGTCGCGATCGGCGTCCTCGCCGGCATCCCCGCGCAGGCCGTGCTCGGCGGGATCTCCGTCCTCACGGGACTCAACCCGTGGAGCGTCATGCCGCACTTCCTGCTCTCCATGGTGCTCGTCGCCCTGTCGGCGGCGCTCGTGCGTGGAGCCCGCGACGACGTGTCGGGTCCGGGCGAGCTCGTCGTCCATCCGCTCGCCCGGACCTTGGCGCTCGGCACGAGCGCGGTCGGCGCGGTGGTGCTGACCCTCGGCGTCATCGTGACCGGCTCCGGACCGCACTCCGGTGATGCCGACCGGCCGGCACGGACCGGCTTCGACCCACGGTTCGTGTCGTGGATGCACGCCGATGCCGTCATGCTCTTCTGCGGACTCGTCATCGCCACGCTGGTCGCGGTGCGCATCAGCGCCACGACCGACGAGGCACGTCGGGCCTGGACCATGGTGCTGCTCGTGACGATCGGGCAGGGCTTCATCGGCTACGTGCAGTACTTCACGAAGCTCCCGGAGATCCTCGTCCTCGTCCACATGCTCGGCGCCAGCCTGCTAGTGGTCGCCCTGACCTTCGGTGTGCTCTCGACCAGACGCCACCCCGTCTGACCCGGCGGGTCGCAGGACCTCCCTAGGCTGGGGTGGTGACCGACCAGCCGACGCTCCGCGAGGGCGAGCTCGTGCTGCGTCCGTGGACGCTCGACGACAGTGCCGTCACGCGCACCCTGCACGACCGCGAGATCGCCCGCTGGTTCGACTTCCCGGTCATCGAGCCGTCGGCGGCCGAGCATCGCGACTGGATCGAACGGACCCGCGCCGAGTGGGCGACCCGGACCAAGGTCACCTACCTGGTCGAGTGGCGCGGACGCGCCGCCGGCACCGTGGACGTCCGGGTGCAGGATCCCGGCGTGGGCGTCCTCTCCTGGGCGGTCTACGCGCCCTTCCGCGGGCAGGGGCTGGGGGCGCGGGCCGTGCGCCTGCTCGTCGAGTGGGCCTTCGACGCGCTCGGCCTCGAACGCGTCGAGGCGCACGTCAACCCGGAGAACCGCGCGTCGGTGCGCACCGCGCTCCGGGCGGGCCTGCGGCGTGAGGGGCACCTGCGCGGGAACGCGACGCTGGGCGGCGTGCGCCAGGACACCGTCGTGCTCGGCCGGCGCCGGGACGACGCCCACCCGGACACGCAGGAGGGCTTCACGGCGATGCTCGACTCGACGCTGCCGACCAAGCGGGCCATCGCCCAGGGCGTCCTGCGATCGGGCTCGGGTCACGTGCTCCTGTGCGAGCTCGTCTACAAGCGCGAGTGGGACCTGCCCGGCGGCGTCGTCGATCGGCACGAGTCCCCGGCCGCCTGCGTCGTGCGCGAGGTCCGGGAGGAGCTGGGCCTCGTCGTCAGCGCCGGCCCCCTGCTCGCGGTCAACTGGCTACCGGCCCTGCACGGGTGGGCCGACGCCACGGTCTTCGTCTTCGACCTCGGCACCGTCGACCCCGCCGTCATCGAGCGGGCGCACCTGCAGCAGCGCGAGATCCGCGACGTCCACTGGACCGGACCAAGCGACTGGCCGGGACACGTGGCGCCCTACAACGAGCGGCTCCTCACGGCCCTGCACCGGCACGACGGAGGGACGCTCTACCTCGAGAACGGCGCGCTGACGTCCTGACCGCGCCACCCGGCATACGCCCCCTCGCCGCGCCCCTCGCGAAGCCCCCTCCCCGTAAAACCCGATCGAAAGAGCATTCCGACCGGACGGATCGCTCTTTCGATCAGGGGTTTCTCAGGAGAAGAACGGGAGTGGCAGGTGCCAGATGGGGTCGAGCGCCACCCCCACGAACAGGATCGTGAGGTAGGTGATCGAGAAGTGGAACAGGCGCATCGGCTTGAGGACGTCCTCGGCCGCGCCCGCCCGTGCCTTGGCGAGGAGTCGGTGCGCCTCGGTGAGGAAGAGCGCACCGGCGACGACCGCAGCGGTGGTGTAGACCCACCCGACCTGCTGGACGGGCACGAGCGCCAGCGACGTCAGCACCATCGCCCAGGAGTAGGCGACGACCTGCCGCGCGACGACGACGAAGCGCTCGACGACCGGCAGCATCGGCACGTGGGCCGCGGCGTAGTCGTCCTTGTAGCGCATCGAGAGCGGCCAGTAGTGCGGCGGCGTCCAGAAGAAGATGACGAGGAAGAGGATGAACGCCGACCAGCTGAGTGACCCGGTGACGGCCGACCAGCCGATGAGCACCGGCATGCACCCCGCCGCGCCGCCCCACACGATGTTCTGCGCCGTGCGGCGTTTGAGCAGCAGGGTGTAGCCGAAGACGTAGAAGAGCAGCGCGCCGAGGGCGAGCCCGGCACTGAGCCAGTTGACGAGCAGCCCCAGCCACAGCGTCGAACCGACGGTCAGCGCCGCACCGAAGACGAGGGCGCCACGCGGGCTCACCGTGCCGGTCACCAGAGGTCGTCGGCTCGTGCGGTGCATGACGGCGTCGATGTCGCGGTCGATGTAGCAGTTGAGGGTGTTGGCGGCGCCCGCCGAGAGCGTGCCGCCGACGACCGTCGCGACGACCAGCCAGAGGTCCGGGACGCCCTGCTCGGCGAGGAACATCACGGGGATCGTCGTGATGAGGAGCAGCTCGATGATCCGCGGCTTCATCAGCGAGACGTACTGTCCGACGAGGAACTTCACCCCGCTGCCGTCCGGACCGTGGAGCGCCGAGAGGTCGGCGCGGGGGTCCACCGTTGTCACGAAGATCCTCACCGCTGGTACGTCGCTCCGACCCCTTGGGTACGTGAGCATTGCGATCGCAAGTCTAGACCGTCGCCGACCACGGTCGGCACGCCGCGGTGCCGACCACCGGGCGAGGTGTCGTCCCTCACAGCGCGGGGACTAGGCTCGTGGCCGTACGTGATCAACCCCTTTGTTGAAGGAGAACCGTTCCGTGCCCACTGCTGCGTCCAGCACCGCCCCGAAGGCGAAGAAGACCACCAGATCCACCACCACGCGGACGGCGAAGACGAAGGGCCTGCTGGCACAGCGCGACCCGGGTCTGCCACTCCCCGTGGCGAGGAAGGCCGGGTGGAGCGACCTCGACGTGCGCGCGGTCGACACGACCCGGCTGCTCGCTGCCGACGCCGTGCAGAAGGTCGGCAACGGCCACCCCGGCACGGCCATGTCCCTGGCCCCGCTGGCCTACCTGCTCTACCAGAACGTCATGACGCACGACCCCTCCGACCCCACCTGGCTCGGACGCGATCGGTTCGTGCTCTCCTGCGGGCACTCGAGCCTGACGCAGTACATCCAGCTCTACCTCAGCGGCTACGGCCTCTCGCTCGACGACCTCAAGTCGCTGCGCACGTGGGGCTCGCTGACCCCCGGCCACCCCGAGGTCCACCACACCCCCGGTGTCGAGATCACGACCGGCCCGCTCGGCTCCGGCCTCGCGTCCGCCGTCGGCATGGCGATGGCCCAGCGCCGTCAGCGCGGCCTCTTCGACCCGGAGGCGAAGCCGGGCACGAGCCCCTTCGACCACCACGTCTACGTCATCGCCTCCGACGGTGACATGCAGGAGGGCGTCTCCCACGAGGCCTGCGCGCTCGCCGGACACCAGGAGCTCGGCAACCTCACCGTCGTCTACGACGCCAACCAGATCTCGATCGAGGACGACACCGACATCGCGTTCAGCGAGGACGTGGCCGCACGCTTCGAGGCCTACGGCTGGCACGTCGTCGAGGTCGACTGGCGCCAGGACGCCGACGGCGCGACCTACGTCGAGGACGTCGACGCCCTCCTCGCCGCCATCCGCTCCGGCGACAAGGTGACCGACAAGCCGACCCTCGTCGTGCTCCACACGATCATCGCGTGGCCCGCCCCGACGAAGCAGAACACCGGCAAGTCCCACGGATCGGCCCTCGGCGACGAGGAGATCGGCGCCACCAAGGAGCTGCTCGGCTTCGACCCGAAGAAGACCTTCGCCGTCGAGCCGGCCGTCCTCAAGCACGCCCGCGACGTCGTCAAGCGGGGCAAGGCCGCCCACCGCGAGTGGGACAAGGCATACAAGGCCTGGCGTAGGGCCAACCCCGACCGCGCCGACCTGCTCGACCGGATCCTCGCCGGCAAGGCCCCGTCCGGTCTCGCCAGGGCGCTGCCGACCTTCCCGGCCGACGCGAAGGGCGTGGCGACGCGCGCCGCCTCCGGCAAGGTGCTCACCGCCCTCGCCGACGTCATGCCGGAGCTGTGGGGCGGCTCCGCCGACCTCGCCGAGTCCAACAACACGACGATGGAGGGCCAGCCCTCCTTCATCCCCCAGGGCAAGCAGACCCGCGAGTGGAAGGGCGGGCCCTTCGGCCGCACCCTGCACTTCGGCATCCGCGAGAACGGGATGGGCATGATCCTCAACGGGATCGCGCTCGAGGGCCTCACCCGTCCCTACGGCGGCACGTTCCTCGTCTTCTCCGACTACATGCGCCCGGCCGTGCGACTGGCCGCGATCCAGCAGGCTCCGGTCACCTACGTGTGGACGCACGACTCCATCGGCCTCGGCGAGGACGGCCCGACCCACCAGCCGATCGAGCACCTCGCCGCCCTCCGCGCGATCCCCGGACTCGACGTGGTCCGTCCCGCGGACGCAAACGAGACGGCGGCCGCGTGGGCGCAGATCCTCACCAACGGCGACGGCCCCGCAGCACTGTGCCTGACGCGCCAGCCGGTGCCGACGTGGGACCGGAAGAAGTACGGCAAGACGAGCGGGGTCGCCAAGGGCGCCTACGTCCTCGTCCAGGAGTCGCGGGCCGGTGACCCCGACGTCGTCCTCGTCGCGACCGGCTCCGAGGTTCAGCTCGCGGTCCAGGCCGCCGAGCGCCTCGAGAAGTCCCGCATCGCGACGCGCGTCGTGTCGATGCCGTGCCGGGAATGGTTCGAGAAGCAGAGCCGTTCCTACCAGGACAAGGTTCTGCCGCCGGCAGTCCGGGCCCGCGTCAGCGTCGAGGCGGGGATCTCGATGGGCTGGCACGACGTGGTCGGCGACGCCGGGCGCATCGTCAGCATCGAGCACTTCGGCGCCTCCGCCGACCAGGCCACCCTGTACCGCGAGTTCGGCATCACGGCCGACGCGGTCGTCAAGGCCGCGAAGGACTCCATCAAGGCTGCCAAGGGTTCCGCGACCAGGGCCCCGGGGGTCACCGAGACCAACCCGGCCCGCGCCGCCCAGAGCGCGTCCACCGACGTCATGGGTGGCGACGCGCAGACCGGCAGCGGCAACGCCGCCGGCGCGGCAGCCGCATCCGCTACGAGCAAGGGGAAGTGACCAGCATGACCAACCCGAACACCCAGGCGCTCTCAGACGCAGGCGTCTCGATCTGGCTCGACGACCTGTCCCGCGAGCTCATCGAGACCGGCAAGATCTCGGAGCTCATCACCGAGCGCAACGTCGTCGGAGTCACCTCCAACCCGTCGATCTTCCAGGCCGCCCTGTCCAAGGGCGAGCGCTACAACGAGGACCTGGCCGCGCTGACCAAGGCCGGCAAGGGCGTCGACGAGGTCGTTCACGAGCTCACGACCTCCGACGTGCGAAGCGCCTGCGACCTCTTCCTCCCGCTGTACGAGTCGACGAAGGGTGTCGACGGTCGCGTGTCCATCGAGGTGGACCCGCGCCTCGCGCACGACACCGACAAGACCGTCGAGCAGGCCAAGCAGCTGTATGCCGACATCGACCGGCCGAACGTCCTCATCAAGATCCCCGCGACCAAGGCGGGCCTGCCTGCCATCACGGCGACCATCGCCGAGGGCATCAGCGTCAACGTGACGCTGATCTTCTCCCTGGATCGCTACCGCGCCGTCATGAACGCCTACCTCGAGGGGCTGGAGAAGGCCCACGCGGCCGGCCACGACGTGTCGAAGATCCACTCGGTCGCCTCGTTCTTCGTCTCCCGCGTGGACACCGAGATCGACAAGCGCCTCGACGCCATCGGCACCGACACGGCCCGCGGGCTCAGGGGCAAGGCGGGTCTCGCCAATGCGCGCCTCGCGTACCAGGCCTTCGAGGAGGTCTTCTCGACGCCGCGCTGGGCCTCGCTGGCCGAGGCGGGCGCCAACGTCCAGCGCCCGCTCTGGGCCTCCACCGGCGTCAAGGACCCGGCCTACCCCGACACGATGTACGTCACCGAGCTCGTCACGGCCGACGTCGTCAACACGATGCCGGGCACGACGCTCGAGGCCACCGCGGACCACGGCGACATCCACGGCGACACGGTGACCGGCGGCTACGAGCTGGCCAGCAACCTCATCGATGACCTCGAAGGGGTCGGCGTCTCCTACACCGAGGTCGTCGACCAGCTCGAGACCGAGGGCGTCGAGAAGTTCGAGAAGGCCTGGGGGGAGCTGCTGGACGGCGTCACGGCAGAGATGGAGAAGGTGACCGCATGAGCTCGCTGTCCGTCAGCGCATCAGGAGCAGCGGCGGACGCGATCGGGAGGCACGTGCCGACCCTCGTCGAGGACTCCGTCGCCAGCCGGCTCTTCGCCCAGGACCCCACCCTCTGGGGTCCGGACGCCGAGTCCGAGTCGCGGATCCGCCTGTCGTGGGTGGGTCTCCCCCGCTCGTCCCGCCCCCTCGTCGGTGAGATCGCCGCCCTGCGCGACTCGTTCGCGGAGCAGGGCCTCCACCACGTCGTGCTCTGCGGCATGGGCGGGTCCTCGCTCGCGCCGGAGGTCATCTGCGCGACGGCGGGCAAGCCGCTCGTCGTGCTCGACTCGTCGGACCCCGACTACGTCCGCCGCGCCCTCGGCGACGACCTCGACCACACGGTCGTCGTCGTGTCGAGCAAGTCCGGCTCCACGGTCGAGACGGACTCCCAGCGACGCGCCTACGAGCAGGCGTTCACCGATGCCGGCATCGACCCGGCGTCGCGCATCGTCATCGTCACCGACCCGGGAAGCCCGCTCGACGAGGAGTCGCGCGCCAAGGGTTACCGCGTCATCAACGCCGACCCGAACGTCGGCGGTCGCTACTCCGCCCTGACCGCCTTCGGCCTCGTGCCGAGCGGCCTCGCCGGGGTCGATGTAGAGGCGCTCCTCGACGAGGCGGAGTCCGTGGCCGACGTGCTCGCCAGCGACGACGACGCCAACCCCGGCCTGCGCCTCGGTGCCGCCATGGGCGGCACCGACCCACTGCGCGACAAGCTCGTCCTCGTCGACGACGGCTCGGGCATCACCGGTTTCGCCGACTGGGCCGAGCAGCTCATCGCGGAGTCCACCGGCAAGAACGGCACCGGCGTGCTGCCCGTCGTCGTCGGGGGGGACGGGGACCCCGAGGTGACCTGGCCGGCAGCCGACGTCACCGTGGCGCGTCTCGTGTCCGCCGACAGCGAGTTCGCTGCCGGAGGTGACGTCGCGTCGGAGGTACGCGTGGGCGGCGCCCTGGGTGCCCAGCTGCTCCTCTGGGAGGTGGCGACGGCCGTGGCCGGTCGCCTCCTCGACATCAACCCGTTCGACCAGCCCGACGTCGAGAGCGCCAAGAAGGCTGCTCGTGCCCTGCTCGACCAGGGCACCGCCGCGACCGCCGACCCGGCCGCGACGGACGGGGCCATCGAGATCCGCACCCTGGGCGGCCCCGACGGCTGGCTGGGCGACGCCCGAACCGTGCCGGCTGCTCTCGACGCCCTCTTCGCGCAGCTCGACCCGCAGCGCGGCTACGTCTCTGTCATGGCCTACCTCGACCGGCTCGCCGACGCCGAGCTGGCCGAGTGCCGGGTGCCTCTGGCGCGCCGCACCGAGCGTCCGACGACGTTCGGCTGGGGCCCCCGCTTCCTGCACTCGACCGGTCAGTTCCACAAGGGCGGCCCGGCCGTCGGCGTCTACGTCCAGGTGACGACCGCCCCGAAGGAGGACCTCTCGATCCCCGGTCGTGAGTTCACCTTCGGTGACTTCATCGCCTCCCAGGCGGGCGGCGACGCCGCGGTCCTCGCCGACCACGGTCGTCCCGTGCTCCAGCTCCACCTGACCGACCACGACACAGGTCTCGCGCAGCTGCGCGAGGTGCTGCTGGCAGGAGGGCGTGCATGAGTCCCGCGCGGATCTCGCACGGTCACAACCCGCTTCGTACGGCCGAGGACAAGCGCATCCCCCGCATCGCGGGACCCTGTGGACTCGTGCTGTTCGGGGTGACCGGTGACCTCGCCCGCAAGAAGCTGATGCCGGCGATCTACGACCTCGCCAACCGCGGGTTGCTGCCGCCGGGCTTCTCGCTCGTCGGTTTCGCCCGCCGTGACTGGGCGACACAGGACTTCGGCCAGGTCGTCCACGACGCCGTCAAGCAGCATGCCCGCACGCCCTTCAGCGAGGACGTGTGGCGCAACCTCTCCGAAGGCTTCCGGTTCGTGCCCGGCACGTTCGACGATCCCGCGGCGTTCGACCTGCTCGCCAAGACGGTTGCGGAGCTCGACGCGGATCGCGGCACCGGTGGCAACCACGCCTTCTACCTCTCCATCCCGCCGGGCTTCTTCGCCACCGTGTGCGAGCAGCTCGAGCGGTGCGGTCTGACCACCGCCGAGGGTGACAGCTGGCGACGCGTCATCATCGAGAAGCCCTTCGGCCACGACCTCAAGAGCGCCCAGGTGCTCAACGAGATCGTCGAGAGCGTCTTCCCCCCCGACTCGGTCTTCCGCATCGACCACTACCTCGGCAAGGAGACGGTCCAGAACCTCCTCGCCCTGCGCTTCGCCAACCAGCTCTTCGAGCCGGTGTGGAACGCCAACTACGTCGACCACGTGCAGATCACGATGGCCGAGGACATCGGCATCGCCGGCCGCGCTGGCTACTACGACGGCATCGGTGCAGCACGCGACGTCATCCAGAACCACCTGATCCAGCTCCTCGCGCTGACGGCGATGGAGGAGCCGGTCTCCTTCGACGCCAAGGACCTTCGCGCGGAGAAGGAGAAGGTGCTCTCCGCGGTCCGTCTCCCTGCGGACCTCGACAAGGGAGCCGCCCGCGGGCAGTATGCCGCCGGCTGGCAGGGCGCGGAAGAGGTCGTCGGCTACCTCGACGAGGAGGGCGTCGACCCGACGTCTGTCACCGAGACCTTCGCCGCGGTGACCCTCGAGGTCGACACCCGCCGGTGGGCGGGTGTTCCCTTCTACCTGCGCACCGGGAAGCGCCTCGGCAAACGGGTCACCGAGATCGCGGTCGTCTTCAAGCGGGCGCCACACCTTCCCTTCGAGCACACCGCGACGGAGGAGCTCGGCCAGAACGCCATCGTCATCCGCGTCCAGCCCGACGAGGGCGTCACACTGCGCTTCGGCTCCAAGGTGCCCGGGGCGCAGATGGAGGTCCGTGACGTGACGATGGACTTCGGCTACGGCTCGTCGTTCACGGAGGCCTCGCCCGAGGCATACGAACGCCTCATCCTCGACGTGCTCCTCGGCGACCCGCCGCTCTTCCCCCGACACGAGGAGGTCGAGTCCTCCTGGCGGATCCTCGACCCGCTCATGAGGCACTGGGCCAAGTCGGGCAAGCCGGAGCAGTACCCCGCCGGGACGTGGGGACCGCCCTCGGCCGACCGGATGCTCGAACGCGATGGACGTACGTGGAGGATGCCGTGATTCGGGACCTGACCGACACCACCACCACCGGGATCAGCAAGACCCTGGTGCGCCTGCGCAACGAGGTGGGCGCGCTGGCGCTCGGGCGTGTGCTGACGCTCGTCGTCGTCGTCGAGGACACCGACGCCGGCAGCGCCATCGAGGTGGCCAACCAGGCGAGCCGACAGCACCCCTGTCGCATCGTCGTCGTCATCGCGGGCGACCGCCGCGGCAAGAACCGCCTGGACGCCCAGATCCGCCTCGGTGGGGACGCCGGAGCGAGCGAGATCGTCGTGCTGCGGCTCTACGGCGCCCTGGCCAACCACGGCCCCAGCGTCGTCGTGCCGCTGCTGCTGCCCGACTCCCCCATCGTCGCCTGGTGGCCCGGCGAGGCCCCGGCCGACGTCGGCAAGGATCCCATCGGCGCGATGGCCCAGCGTCGCATCACCGACGTGGCCCAGCACAGGAACCCCCGGCTGATGCTGAAGAAGCGGGCGGCGAGCTACGCGCCGGGCGACACCGACCTCGCCTGGACCCGTATCACCCGCTGGCGCGGCCTGCTCGCAGCGGCGCTCGACCAGCCGCCCTACGAGCCCATCACGGGCGCCGTCGTCAGCGGCGCCCCCGACTCCCCGTCGTCCGACCTGCTGGCGGCCTGGCTCTCGCGTCGGCTCCGCGTGCCCGTTCACCGGGTGTCGACGCCGCGCGGTTCGGGCATCGCCTCGGTGCGTCTCGAGCGCAAGAGCGGCCCCATCGACCTCGTGCGCCCGGGGGACGTCGTCGCGACCCTGTCGCAGACGGGCCAGCCGGACCGGCGCATCAGTCTCCCGCGCCGCGAGCTCCCGGAGTGCCTGGCGGACGAGCTCCGTCGCCTCGACCCCGACGATGCCTACGAGGACGCGCTCCTGCACGGCCTCGGCGCCCTCCAGCCGGTGCGTCTCACGGCCGCGGCGGCGGCCAAGGCCGGCAAGGCGCCCGACCCCGCAGAGTCGCGTCGTCTCGCCGCCCGCCTCGGCCGTGACGAGTCGGCGCAGGAGGCCAGCGCCATGATCGCCGCGCCACCGGCACCCGAGCACGCCGAGACCGAGGAGGTCCGGACGGCGACGGCCCGCAAGCTCGCCGGCAAGCGCACGCCCCGCGAGAAGCAGTCGGACAAGGCCCGGAAGAAGGCGGCCGCGAACGGCACAGGGGCTGCGAAGAAGGCCACGACGGCGAAGGAGGCCACGGCCTCGGCCTCGGCGGCGACCTCCACGGCGACGACGAAGTCCACCGCCAAGAGGGCCACGACGAAGAGGGCCACGACTCAGAAGGCCACGACTCAGAAGGCCACGGCGAAGAGGGCGACTGCCACCAAGGCCACGACCAAGAGGGCGACTGCCACCAAGGCCACGGCCAAGAGCGCCTCCGGGGCGGCGTCCTCGTGAGTGCCGAGCCCCGGGTCGTCGTCCACCCGGACAAGCGGGCCCTCGCCGACGGCGCCGCGGCCCGGCTCGTCACGGCGCTCGTTGACGCCCAGACGCGCAACCCCGAGGCGCAGGTCGCCCTCACCGGCGGGTCGATGGGGTCGGCGATCATCGCCTCGGTCCTGGCGACGCCGGGCCGCTCGGCCGTCGACTGGTCGCGGGTCCGCGTCTGGTGGGGCGACGAGCGCTACCTCCCGGCCGGCGATCCCGATCGCAACGACACCCAGAACGACGAGGCGGGCCTCAGCGCGCTGGGGCTCGACCCGGCGAAGGTGCACCGGGTGGCCGGACCCGACACGTCCGAGAGCGCCGAGGCCAGCGCCGAGGCGTACGGTCGGACGATCCGGGAGCACGGCCAGAAGGCCTGGGACGTCGTGCTCTTCGGCGTGGGTCCCGACGGTCACGTCGCGTCGCTCTTCCCGCACCACCCCGCCCAGCGGCTCACCGACGCCGTCGCGGTCGCCGTGCACGACTCGCCCAAGCCGCCACCCGATCGCGTCAGCCTCACCTTCGAGTGCTTCGAGCGCAGCCACGAGGTGTGGTTCCTCGTCGCCGGCGACGACAAGGCCGACGCGGTGAAGGCTGCGCTCGCTCCTGGCGCCGACCGGTGGGACGTCCCGGCGGCCGGTCCCCGCGGCGGCGACGCCACGCTGTGGCTCCTCGACGCCCCAGCTGCCTCGCGACTCGACTAGGAAGCGCCCCGCCAGCGGACGGCATACGTCGTCGCACCGCGCGTGGCACGACGATGGGCCCGGGAGGATCTCCCGGGCCCTTCGTCGTGCGGCCGCCCTGGTGGGACGGCCACTGAGGTCACTGGATGAGACCGCGCTCGCGCAGGGTGCTGAGGGCCTCGTCGAGGATCGCAGCGCCGTCAGCGTCGCTGCGGCGCTCCTTCACGTAGGCGAGGTGCGTCTTGTACGGCTCGACCTTCGGCGCCGCCGGAGGGTTCTGCTTGTCCTGGCCGGCCGGGAGGCCGCAGCGCGGGCAGTCCCAGGTGTCGGGCAGGACCATGCCGGGCTCCTCGGCGAAGCTCGGGCGCGTCTCGTGCCCGTTCGCGCACCAGTAGGAGATGTGCACGCGAGGGGCGGAGTCGCCACGCTCTGCCTCGCCCATCGGGCCGGCGCCGACCCGGCTTCCACGAATGGCGTTACCGCTGGCCATCTACGTCTCCTGTCAGCTCACGAAGCGGGCGAGCATGCCCAGCCCGATGATGGATGTCGCCCAGACCAGAGCCACGGCCACCGTGAAGCGGTCGAGGTTGCGCTCGGCGACCGACGACCCTCCGAGCGACGTGGACATGCCCCCGCCGAACATGTCGGACAGGCCGCCACCCTTGCCCTTGTGCAGCAGGATGAACAAGGTCAGGACCAGGCTGGACAGCACCAGCAGGACCTGCAGCACGATGCGAACCGCATCCACGTGGTCACTCCAAATCGTCGGGGTCCCGGGGGTCGGTGGGGCCGGTCGGCCCCTCCCCCACATGTTCCGGGGCTCGGGCAAGGATACCTGCCCGAGGGCCCTACGGCCGAACGCACCCGTCGGAGTCCGTCCGGCCGTAGGAGCCGCTCAGGAGGTGGCGAGGTGGTCGCGGTAGCGACAGATCGACGCGAACTCGGCCGGGTCGATCGAGGCGCCGCCCACGAGGGCGCCGTCGACGTCCTCCTGGGCCATGATCGCCGCCACGTTGTTCGCCTTGACGCTGCCGCCGTAGAGGACGCGGACGCCGTCGGCGACGTCGCCGCTGTAGAGCTCGGCGAGCAACGTGCGGATCGCCGCGCACACCTCCTGCGCGTCGTCGGGGGTCGCGACCTCGCCGGTGCCGATGGCCCAGATGGGCTCGTAGGCGATGACGATCGACGCGGCCTGCTCCTTGGGCACGCCGGCGAGGTTCTCGCGCAGCTGCGCGACGACGTGCTCGACCTGACGGCCCTCCTTGCGCACGTCGAGCCCCTCGCCGCAGCAGAGGATCGGCGTCAGGCCGTGGGCGTATGCCGCCTTGACCTTCGCGTTGACCACCGCGTCGGTCTCTGCGTGCCCTTCGCGTCGCTCGCTGTGTCCCACGACGACGTAGGTGCACCCGAGCTTGGCCAGGAAGGCGCCCGAGATGTCGCCGGTGTAGGCACCGGACGAGTGCGGCGACAGGTCCTGCGCGCCGTACTTCAGGTCGAGCTTGTCACCCTCGACGAGGGTCTGGACCGAGCGCAGGTCGGTGAATGGCGGGAGCACGGCGACCTCGACGGCTGCGTGGTCGTGCTTCGCGTCGCGCAGCGTCCAGTCGAGCTTCTGCACGAGGTGCGTCGCCTGGAGGTGGTCGAGGTTCATCTTCCAGTTGCCGGCCATGAGCGGCACGCGCCCGACCGGCTTGGTGTTCTTCGCCATCAGGCGTCGCCCTCCTCGAGCACGGTGAGACCGGGCAGCTCCTTGCCCTCGAGGTACTCGAGGCTGGCGCCGCCGCCGGTGGAGATGTGGCCGAACTGGTCGTCTTCGAAGCCGAGCTGGCGCACCGCCGCAGCGGAGTCACCACCGCCGACGACGGTGAGCGCGCCCGCCCTCGTCACCTCGACGAGGGCCTGCGCGAGCGCCTTGGTGCCGGCGGCGTAGGGCGCCATCTCGAAGGCACCCATCGGTCCGTTCCAGAAGACGGTGCGGCAGTCGGCGAGCTTCTCGGCGAAGAGCGCGCTGGACTCGGGTCCGATGTCGAGGCCCATCCGGTCGGCCGGGATCGCGTCGGCCGCGACGACCTCGTGAGCGGCGTCGGCGCTGAACGCGTCGGCAGCGACGACGTCGACGGGCAGGACGATCTCCACGCCCTCCTTCTCGGCGCGGTCGAGGTAGCCCTTGACCGTGTCGATCTGGTCGGCCTCGAGCAGGCTCTTGCCGACCTCGTGGCCCTGGGCCGCGAGGAAGGTGAAGACCATGCCGCCGCCGATGAGGAGGCGGTCGGCCGTACCGAGGAGGTTGCCGATGACGCCGAGCTTGTCGGACACCTTCGCGCCCCCGAGGACGACGGCATACGGCCGCTCCGGGTCCGAGGTGAGGCGGCGCAGGACGTCGACCTCCGTCGACACGAGGTCGCCCGTCGCGTGCGGGAGCAGGCGGGCGACGTCGTAGACGGAGGCCTGCTTGCGGTGCACGACCCCGAAGCCGTCGGAGACGAAGACGTCTGCGAGAGAGGCCAGCTCTCCGGCGAACTCGGCGCGCTCGTCATCGGTCTTGGCGGTCTCGCCGGCGTTGAAACGAAGGTTCTCGAGGAGCAGCACCTGGCCGTCCTCGAGGGCCGCGGCCTTGGCCTTGGCGTCGTCGCCGACGGTGTCCTCGGCGAAGACGACGTCGGTGCCGAGCACCTCGCCGAGGCGCTTCGCGACGGGGGCGAGCGAGTACTTGGCCTCGGGGGCGCCCTTGGGGCGGCCGAGGTGGGCGCAGACGATGACGCGGGCGCCGGCGTCGGCCAGGCCCTTGATCGTCGGGGCCGAGGCGCGGATGCGGCCGTCGTCGGTGATGGTCGAGCCGTCGAGCGGCACGTTGAGGTCTGACCGGACGAGGACGCGCTTGCCGCGCAGGTCCCCGAGGTCGCTGGTGGTCTTCACGCTGGATGCCTCTTCGTCAGTTGGGGATTCAGCCGGGCACGGCTGGACACGAGTGCGGCCACCGTCCCGGATGCTCGCAGAGGAGCACCGAGGACGGTGGCCGGGTGGTTCAGAGGGAGGTGCCGACGAGCGCGACGAGGTCGACGAGGCGGTTGGAGTAGCCCCACTCGTTGTCGTACCAGCCGACGACCTTGACCTGGTTGCCGATGACCTTGGTGAGGCCGGCGTCGAAGATGCACGACGCGGGGTCGGTCTCGATGTCCTTGGAGACGATGGGGTCCTCGGTGTAGACGAGGAAGCCCTTGAGCGGGCCCTCGGCGGCGGCCTTGACCGCGGCGTTGACCTCCTCGACCGTGGTCTCGCGGCCGGCCTCGAACGTCAGGTCGGTCGCCGAGCCGGTGGGCACGGGGACGCGGAGAGCGTAGCCGTCGAGCTTGCCCTTGAGCTCCGGGAGCACGAGGGACACGGCCTTGGCGGCACCGGTCGTCGTGGGGACGATGTTCAGGGCGGCGGCACGGGCCCGGCGGAGGTCCTTGTGCGGCGCGTCCTGCAGGTTCTGGTCCTGCGTGTAGGCGTGGATCGTCGTCATCAGGCCCTTGACGATGCCGAACTCGTCGTTGAGCGCCTTGGCCATCGGTGCGAGACAGTTCGTCGTGCACGAGGCGTTGGAGATGACGGTGTGCTTGTCGGCGTCGTAGAGGTCGTGGTTGACACCCATGACGATGGTGATGTCCTCGTTCTTGGCCGGGGCCGAGATGATGACCTTCTTGGCGCCACCGTCGATGTGGGCCTTGGCCTTCTGCGCGTCGGTGAAGAAGCCGGTGGACTCGACGATGATGTCGGCGCCGACGCCGGCCCAGTCGATGTTGGCGGGGTCGCGCTCCTCGAAGACACGGATGGCCTTGCCGTCGACGATGATCGACGTGTCGTCGTAGGTGACCTCACCGGGGAAACGGCCCAGGATCGAGTCGTACTTGAGCAGGTGGGCGAGGGTCTTGTTGTCCATGAGGTCGTTGGTGGCCACGACCTCGATGTCGGCTCCGGACGCCACGATGGCGCGGAAGAAGTTGCGGCCGATGCGGCCAAAGCCGTTGATACCAACGCGAACGGTCACTGCTGTGCACCTCTTCGGTGAGACTGTTTCGGACGGAAAAGCCAGACCTAGGGCCGCCCCGTTGCGACCGTGATCACATCCACCCTAGTGCGTCACCGACGACGGCGAGGCGGCAGTCTCAGGGCTGGGTGAGCATCCGCTCAGCGCGCGAGAGGTCGTCCGGCGAAGCGGCGGGCGGGGTGACGGAACCGCTCAGCTCTCCAGCATGTCGGGCGTGAGGTTCGCGTCGGTGCCGGCCACCCCGAGCTCCTCGGCGCGCTTGTCGGCCATGGCGAGCAGTCGTCGGATGCGGCCGGCGACGGCGTCCTTGGTCATCGGCGGCTTGGCGAGCTGGCCGAGCTCCTCGAGACTCGCCTGCTTGTGCTCGAGCCGCAGCACACCGGCTTCGCGCAGGTGGTCGGGGATGTCCTCCCCGAGCAGCTCCATGGCGCGCTCGACCCGTGCACCGGCAGCGACGGCGGCCCGCGCCGAACGGCGCAGGTTGGCGTCGTCGAAGTTGGCGAGTCGGTTGGCCGTGGCGCGGACCTCGCGCCGCATCCGACGCTCCTCCCACGCCATCACGGCGTCGTGGGCGCCGAGGCGGGTCAGCATCGCCCCGATGGCGTCACCGTCACGGATGACGACGCGGTCGACGCCGCGGACCTCACGAGCCTTGGACTGGATGCCGAGCCGCCGGGCTGCGCCGACGAGGGCGAGCGCGGCCTCGGGCCCGGGACAGGTCACCTCGAGCGCCGACGAGCGGCCCGGCTCGGTGAGCGAGCCGTGAGCCAGGTAGGCGCCTCGCCACGCGGCCTCGGAGTCGCACGTCGCCGCGCTGACGACCTTGGGCGGCAGACCGCGGACGGGGCGACCGCGGGTGTCGATGAGCCCGGTCTGGCGGGCCAGGGTCGCCCCCTCCTCGACGACGCGGACGACGTAGCGCGAGCCGCGGCGCAGTCCGCCCGCGGCGAGGACGAGCATGTCGCTCTTGTGGCCGTACACCTCGGCGATGTTGCGGCGGAGGCGTCGCGCGGCATTCGCGGTGTCGAGCTCCGCCTCGACGACGATCTGTCCCCCGATGATGTGCAGGCCGCCGGCGAAGCGGAGCATCGTGGCGACCTCGGCCTTGCGACAGCAGGGTTTGGTCACCTCGAGGCGCGAGAGCTCGTCCTTCACCTTTGCTGTCATGGCCATGGGCGCCATCCTGCCACCCCGATCAAGCACCCTCGCGCCCGAGGTGCTGGGCTTTGTCGTCGTGTCTGTTCCCCGACGCCGGCGTATGCCGTGTCGCCGAGCCCGCGGGACGGCATACGTCGTCGGCTCGTGACGGCTCGTGACGGCTGGTGACGGCTGGGGACGGCAATGACGGCTCGGTCGGCGCGAGGTGGTGCAACCGACCGGACCGAGCGCCGCACCAGGCCCGTGGGAGCCGTTTCGCCGGTTCGTTCCGGCCGACCGGCCCGGTCGCGTCAGGTCGTGTCAGGAGATGACGTCGCGCAGCGCCGCCGCGAGCCGCAGCGGGTCGTGCACACCCGGTTCGCCCTTGGCCGCCACGGGCGAGACGACGAGCTCGGCGCCGAGCTCGGCCGCGGCGGCCCGCAGGGACGCGTCGTCGGGAACGACGCTGGGGTCGGCGAGGACGACGTCGAGGCGCACGTCGGGGGCGTTGGCCGCGAAGGATGCGAGGTGGTCCTCGGCCCGGAAGTCGCGGGTCTCCCCCATGTGCACCTCGAGGTTGAGGTTGAGCAGGCGTCTGGCCGACGTCGTGACGAGAGCGTCGGCGAGGGCCGGGACGAGCAGGTGGGGCATGACGGAGGTGAACCACGACCCGGGGCCGAGCATCACCCAGTCGGCCTCGCGAACGGCGGCCAGGGCTTCGGGGCAGGGCTCGGGACAGGTCGGGACGATGCCGATCGAGGAGACGATGCCCGGAGACGACGCGACCCGATGCTGTCCGCGCACCTCGACCGTCTCCTCGGGCCGGTCGGGATCGTGGCCGCGGATCTCGGCGACGATCTCCAACGGCTCGGCGGCCATCGGCAGCACCCGCCCCCGGGCGCCCAGGAGACGCCCGACGAGGTCGAGTCCCTGGACGGTGTCGCCGAGCAGCTCCCAGATGGAGACGATCATGAGGTTGCCGAGCGCGTGGCCCTGGAGGTCGCCCGTCCCGGCGAAACGGTGCTGCAGCACGTCGCGCCAGGTGTGGCCCCAGTCGCTGTCGTCGCAGAGCGCCGCCAGCGCCATGCGCAGGTCGCCGGGCGGGAGGACGTCGAACTCCTCGCGCAGGCGCCCGCTCGAGCCGCCGTCGTCAGCGACCGTCACGACGGCGGTGACGTCGTCGGTCAGCAGCCGCAGGGCGGACAGGGCAGCGGCGAGCCCGTGCCCACCGCCGAGCGCGACGATGCGGCGCTGGTGTGGAGAGCCGAGGGGTGGACGTGAAGAAGTCACGGAGAAGGTACTGGTCACCCGTTCACTCGCGGCCCAGGTCCCGGTGGACGACGAAGGTGTCGACGCGGTCGCGTCCCCGGAGTCGCCCGCTCAGCGCCTCGGCGATCGCCACGGACCGGTGCTTGCCGCCCGTGCAGCCGACGGCGACCGTGACGTACCGGCGACCCTCGCGGACGTAGCCGTCGATCATCGTGTCGAGCAGGCTGCCGGCCCGGCTCAGGAACTCGTCGGCCCCCTCCTGCCGCATGACGAACTCGCTGACCGGCGTGTCACGTCCGGTCAGGGCCCGCAGCTCGGGGACCCAGTACGGGTTGGGCAGGAAGCGCATGTCGAAGACGACGTCGGCATCGAGCGGCAGGCCGTACTTGAACCCGAACGACATGACGGCGATCCGAAGCTGCACGCGCCGGTCGCCGGCGAAGAGCGAGGACAGCTTGGCGCTCAGCTGGTGGACGTTGAGGCCGGAGCTGTCGATGACGACGTCGGCGGTCGAGCGCAGGTCGAGGAGCAGCTCGCGCTCGCGCTGGATGCCGTCGAGGAGCCGGCCGTCGCCCTGCAGCGGGTGCGGGCGACGGACGCTCTCGAAGCGCCGCACGAGCGCCTCGTCGGTCGCGTCGAGGAACACGAGGCTGGGGCGCTCGCCCCGGGCCCGGGCCGCCCCGATGGCGTCCTCGAGCTGGGAGAACCACCCACCGGCGCGGACGTCGACGACGACCGCGACCTGCTGGAGGTGTGCCTCGGGGTTGCGCGCCCGGGCCTCGTCGCGCAGCTCGGCGAGATGGCTGAGCAGCTGGGGCGGCAGGTTGTCGACGACGAGCCAGCCCAGGTCCTCGAGGACGTTGGCGGTGGTGCTGCGGCCGGCGCCGCTCATGCCGGTGACGATGACGATGGGGGCATCGGCCAGGGACGTCTGGGCGGCTGGGCTGCTGTCGGCGGTCATTCGAGCACTTCTCCCGTCGTGAGGTTCACGGCTGGCTCCTGGGGTGCACCCTCAGCCAAGTGGCTGACGACCGCTGATGCAAGCGACCGGCCGAAGCCCGGTACGGCCATGATGTCCGCGATGTCCGCGGCGCGGAGGCGTTTGACCGAACCGAACTGGCGCAGCAGCGCCTTCTGACGACTGGCGCCGAGGCCGGGTATGCCGTCGAGCTGGGACGTCGTCATGGCCTTGGACCGGCGTTGGCGGTGGAAGGTGATGGCGAACCGGTGCGCCTCGTCGCGCAGCCGCTGGAGCAGGTAGAGACCCTCGCTCGTGCGCGGCAGGATGACCGGGTGGTCCTCCCGGGGCAACCACACCTCCTCGAGACGCTTGGCGAGGCCGACGAGGGCGACCTCCTCGATGCCGAGCTCGTCGAGCACCGCCTGCGCCGCGTTGACCTGGGGCAGTCCGCCGTCGACGACGACGAGGCTGGGCGGGTAGGCGAAGCGTCGCGGTCGGCCCGTCTCGGGGTCGATGGGCCCGGAGGCGGAGGGCTCGTCGTCGTCGTCGTCGGAGGAGCCGCTGGAGCCGTTCGTCGAGCTGTTCGTCGAGTCGTTGGCCGAGGTCTGCGCCGGTTCGGACGAGGCACCGACGACCCCCGTGGACAGGTCGAGGTCACCCGCCCCCTCGGCGTCCTCGAGGTAGCGCCGGAACCGGCGGGTCAGGACCTCCCGCATCGCGGCCGTGTCGTCCACGGTGACGGGCTCGGCACCGTCGTCACCCGAGGTGGCCCCCCTGACGATGAAACGGCGGTACTCGCTCTTGCGCGCGAGACCGTCCTCGAAGACCACCATCGAGGCGACGACGTTGGTGCCCTGCACGTGGCTGACGTCGTAGCACTCGATGCGCAGCGGGGCGTCGTCGAGGCCGAGGTAGTCCTGCAGCTCCTGCAACGCCTTGCTGCGCAGGGTCAGGTCGCCGGCGCGGGCCACCTTGTGCCGGGCGAGCGACTGGTCGGCGTTGCGCCGCACGGTCTCCATCAGGGTGCGCTTGTCACCGCGCTGGGGCACCCGGACGCTGACGGCCGAGCCCCGCACCGACGACAGCCACTCGGTGACGGCGTCGACGTCGGCGGGCAGCGCGGGCACGAGCACCTCCCGCGGTATCGCGTCACGGTCGGCGTCGCCGTAGACCTGCAGCAGCAGGTGCTCGACGAGCGTCGGGACGTCCTCGCTCTCCTTCTCGACGACCCACCCTCGCTGGCCGCGGATGCGACCGCCTCGGACGTGGAAGACCTGGACAGCGGCCTCGAGGTCGTCGTCGGAGAGGGCGAAGACGTCGGCGTCGGTGGCGTCACCGAGGACGACGGTCTGCTTCTCGAGCGCCTTCGTCAGGGCGCCGATGTCGTCGCGCAGGCGTGCGGCCTGCTCGAAGTCGAGCTCGGCCGCCGCCTGCTTCATCCGGTTCTCGAGTCGCTTGGCGAAACGGGCCGTGTTGCCGCCCATGAAGTCGCAGAAGTCCTCGGCGATGGCCCGGTGCTCCTCGGGCGTGACCCGTCCGACGCAGGGCGCCGAGCACTTGTCGATGTAGCCGAGCAGGCACGGCCGCCCGCTCGCGGCCGCGCGCTTGAACACGCCGGAGGAGCAGGTGCGCACGGGAAAGACGCGCAACAGCAGGTCGAGGGTCTCGCGGATCGCCCACGCGTGGCCGTAGGGCCCGAAGTAGCGGGTGCCCTTGCGCTTGGCGCCGCGCATCACCTGGGCGCGCGGGAACTCCTCGCCCATCGTGACGGCGAGGAAGGGGTAGGACTTGTCGTCGCGGTACTTGACGTTGAAGCGCGGGTCGAACTCCTTGATCCAGGAGTACTCGAGCTGGAGCGCCTCGACCTCGGTGCGCACGACGGTCCACTCGACCGACGCGGCGGTCGTGACCATCGTGGCCGTGCGCGGGTGCAGGGCGGTGATGTCCTGGAAGTAGGACGACAGACGCGGGCGCAGCGACTTGGCCTTGCCGACGTAGATGACCCGGCCGTGCGCGTCGCGGAAACGGTAGACGCCCGGGTCGGTCGGGATCTCCCCCGGCTTCGGTCGGTAGGTCGTCGGGTCCGCCACGGTCCCACCCTATGTCGGGCCACCGACGCCCCCGCACGCCGCCCGGGCCCTCAGCTGACGGAGAAGGTGCCGCCCGTCACCGTGATCTTCTTGGCGGTGAGGCCCGTGGGCGCGGGACCCGAGACGACGTTGCCGGTGGCGGCGTCGAAGTGGCTCTGATGGCAGGGGCAGATGATCTGCCCACCCTCGACGGACCCGACGGTGCAGCCCTGGTGGGGACACACCGCGTCGAACGCCTTGAAGGTGCCTGCAGTCGGCTGGGTGACGACGGTCTGGCTGTCGGCGAAGACCTTGCCGCCGCCCACGGGGATCTCGGACGTCGGCGTGCTGCCGCCCGATCCCGGCGAGGCCCCATCCGAGGACGGGGTGGCGTTCGGGCTGCTGCAGGCGGCCAGGGCCCCGGCGCCGACGACGACGCCGACGACCTTGAGGACGCCACGACGGTCGGTGAGGGCGCCGACCCGCTCGTGGAGTCCGCGGTCCGACGCGGGGTGGGGGATGCCCTCGGTCATGCGTTCCTCTTCCGGGTCGTGGTGGAGGACCGCGTCTTGCTGACGGTCGTGCTCGACGTGGTCTTCTTCGCAGCGGCCGTGGTGGAGCTTGCGCGTGCGCGCCCACCCGCCGTCGACTTCACTGTGCGGGACTTCGTTGTGCTCTTGCCGTCAGCCCGCTGGGAGCCCGCCGCGCTCTCGGCCTTCTTCGTGCGGGTGCGCGTCGTGCCGCGGGCGGTCGTGCGCGCGGTCCGCTCGAGGATCGGCTTGAGGAAGCGCCCGGTGTGGCTGGCCGCCACCTCGGCGACGTGCTCCGGGGTGCCCTCGGCGATGACCATGCCACCACCGGAGCCACCCTCGGGCCCCATGTCGATGATCCAGTCGGCGTTCTTGATGACGTCGAGGTTGTGCTCGATGACGATGACGGTGTTGCCCTTGTCGACGAGCCCCTGGAGCACGTCGAGGAGCTTGCGGATGTCCTCGAAGTGCAGGCCGGTGGTCGGCTCGTCGAGGACGTAGATGGTGCGTCCGGTGGATCGCTTCTGCAGCTCGCTCGCGAGCTTGACGCGCTGGGCCTCGCCACCGGAGAGGGTCGGCGCCGGCTGACCGAGGCGCACGTAGCCCAGGCCGACGTCGTTGAGGGTCTTGAGGTGGCGCGCGATCGCGGGGACCGCCTCGAAGAAGGTGGCGGCCTCCTCGATGGGCATGTCGAGCACGTCGGCGATCGTCTTGCCCTTGAAGTGCACCTCCAGCGTCTCCCGGTTGTAGCGCGCCCCGTGGCACACCTCGCAGGGGACGTAGACGTCGGGCAGGAAGTTCATCTCGATCTTGATCGTGCCGTCGCCCGAGCACGCGTCACAGCGGCCACCCTTGACGTTGAAGGAGAACCGGCCCGGCTGGTAGCCGCGCACCTTGGCCTCGGTCGTCTCGGCGAAGAGCTTGCGCATGTTGTCGAAGACGCCGGTGTAGGTCGCGGGGTTCGACCGCGGCGTGCGTCCGATCGGGCTCTGGTCGACGTGGACGACCTTGTCGAGCTGGTCCAGACCGGTCACGGTCTTGTGCCGGCCGGGCACGTGGCGCGCACCGTTGAGCTTGTTGGCGAGGACGTTGTAGAGGATGTCGTTGACGAGCGTCGACTTGCCCGAGCCGGAGACACCGGTGACCGCCACGAGGTTGCCCAGGGGGAAGTTCACCGAGACGTTCTGCAGGTTGTTCTCGCGGGCCCCGGAGACGGTGATCTGGCGACCGTCGTGGCCGCGGCGGACCTCGGGCGACGGGATCTCACGGCGACCCGAGAGGTACATGCCGGTCAGGGAGTCGGGGTGCTCGAGCAGGCCCTTGACGGACCCCGAGTGCACGACGTGGCCGCCGTGCTCACCGGCGCCCGGGCCGATGTCGACGACCCAGTCGGCGGTCGCGATCGTGTCCTCGTCGTGCTCGACGACGATGAGCGTGTTGCCGAGGTCGCGCAGGCGCGTCAGCGTCTCGATGAGGCGGTGGTTGTCCCGCTGGTGCAGACCGATCGACGGCTCGTCGAGGACGTAGAGCACGCCGACGAGGCCGGAGCCGATCTGGGTCGCCAGCCGGATGCGCTGGGCCTCGCCGCCCGAGAGCGTTCCGGCGGGACGGTCGAGCGAGAGGTAGTCGAGGCCGACGTCGAGCAGGAAGCCGAGGCGGGCGTCGATCTCCTTGATGACGCGCTCGGCGATCTGCTTCTCGCGTGCCGTGAAGTCGACCGTGTCGAGGAAGCCGGCGGCCTCGTTGATGGCCAGCCCACAGACCTCGGAGATGTTCTTGCCGCCGAGGAGCACGGCGAGCGACTCGGGCTTGAGTCGCGCACCCTTGCAGACGGGGCACGGCACCTCGCGCATGAAGCCCTCGTAGCGGTCGCGACTCCACTCCGAGTCGGTCTCGGAGTGACGGCGCTTGATGAACGGGACGACGCCCTCGAAGCCGGTGGTGTAGGAGCGGTCGCGGCCGTAGCGGTTCTTGTACTTGACGTGGACCTTGTAGTTCTGGCCGTGCAGCAGCGCCTCCTTGGCGCGGGCCGGCAGCGCCCGGAACGGCGCGTCCATCGAGAACTTCATGTCCTCGGCGAGCGCCCCCATGACGCGCTGGAAGTACTCGGCCGAGCCGGAGCCCTGGGCCCACGGGGCGATGGCGCCCTCGGCCAGCGACAGGTCGTCGTCGGGCACGACGAGCTCGGGGTCGACCTCGAGCTCGGTGCCGATGCCGGTGCACTCCGGGCACGCGCCGAACGGCGAGTTGAAGGAGAAGGATCGTGGCTGGATCTCGTCCATGCCCAGGGCGTGGTTGTTGGGGCACGCCATCTTCTCGGAGAAGCGCCGCTCGCGCTCCTTGTCCTTGGCGTCCCGGTCGACGAAGTCGATGATGACGACGCCACCGGCGAGGCCGAGAGCGGTCTCGACCGAGTCGGTGAGGCGACGCTTCGAGCCGCTGTCGTCGCCCTTGGCCACGAGGCGGTCGACGACGACCTCGATGGTGTGCTTCTTCTGCTTCTCGAGGGCCGGCGGCTCGGTGAGCGAGACGACCTCGCCGTCGACGCGGGCGCGCGAGAAGCCCTTCGCCTGCAGCTCGGAGAAGAGGTCGACGAACTCGCCCTTGCGACCCTGCACCACGGGGGCGAGCACCTGGAAGCGGGTGCGGTCCTCGAGCGTCAGCAGCTGGTCGACGATCTGCTGCGGGGACTGGCGGGTGACCGGCTCACCGCAGACCGGGCAGTGCGGCCGGCCGGCGCGGGCGAAGAGCAGGCGGAGGTAGTCGTAGACCTCGGTGATGGTGCCGACCGTCGAGCGCGGGTTGCGGTTGGTCGACTTCTGGTCGATGGAGACCGCGGGCGACAGACCCTCGATGAAGTCGACGTCGGGCTTGTCCATCTGTCCGAGGAACTGCCGGGCGTAGGCCGAGAGCGACTCGACGTAGCGACGCTGCCCCTCCGCGAAGATCGTGTCGAACGCGAGGCTCGACTTGCCCGACCCCGAGAGTCCGGTGAAGACGATGAGGCTGTCTCGGGGGAGGTCGACGGACACGTCGCGCAGGTTGTGCTCGCGCGCGCCGCGGACGACGAGGGAGTGGGCGTTGCCGGTGGGTGTAGCAGTCACGCGCATCATGCTAGGTGGGGTCACCGACAGTCCCCTCATCGGCAGCGCAGGGGTGGACAAGCCACGCGCCTGCGGACACCTCCCGTCCACCCCGCCCACACGCCTCCCGAGCCTCCCGCGCTCGCCCCGGCGGGACGGCATACTCGATCCCATGAGTCAGCACGTGCCGACGCCGATCGAGGACTACGCCGTGCTCGGCGACCTCGGCACCGCCGCCCTCGTCAGCCGTCGCGGCTCGGTCGACTGGCTGTGCCTGCCCCGCTTCGACTCCCGGGCCTGCTTCGCGGCGCTGCTCGGCACCCCCGACAACGGGCGGTGGCTCATCACCCCGGCCGACCCCGACGCGGTGACGACACGCAGCTACGTCGGCAACTCGTTCGTGCTGGAGACGACCCACGAGACGGCCACGGGACGGATCCGCGTGACGGACCTCATGCCCCTCGGTGACGGCCGCTCCGACCTGCTGCGCCGCGTCGAGGGCCTGGAGGGCACCGTCCGGGTGCTCCACGAGTGGACGGTGCGGTTCGACTACGGCCGCACGCGACCCTGGGTGGCCCGGCACACCGACGACCGTCGAGACCGCGTCGACGAGGTGATCACGGCCATCGCGGGCCCCGACATGCTCGTGCTGCGCGGCGCCCGGCTCCCCCACGCCCAGAAGGGCCATCACGTCGACGAGTTCGACGTCACGGCCGGCCAGACCTTCACCTTCTCGACGACGTGGTTCCGCAGCTACGACCCCATCCCCCCACCGCTGCGGGTCCGGGCCCGCATCCGCGAGACGATCGCGCGGAGCGAGGTGTATGCCGCCCACAGCGACTACGTGGGTCCCTATGCCAAGGCCGTGACGCGCTCGCTCCTCGTCCTCCGCGGTCTGACCCACCAGAAGACCGGCGGCATCGTCGCGGCGCCGACCACCTCCCTCCCCGAGGAGTTCGGTGGCGAGCGCAACTGGGACTACCGCTTCTGCTGGCTGCGCGACGCCGCGCTGACGCTCGAGGCGCTGCTCGGCTGCGGCTACCTCGAGGAGACCGCGCTGTGGCGCAACTGGCTGCTGCGAGCCATCGCCGGGGACCCGCAGGACATGCAGATCATGTATCGCGTCGACGGCGGACGTGACCTCCCCGAGCGGGTGCTCGGGCACCTGCCGGGGTATGCCGCGTCGCGTCCGGTGCGCATCGGCAACGCCGCCGTCGACCAGCGACAGACCGATGTGCTCGGCGAGGTCCTCATCGCACTCGGGCATGCGCGGTCGCGCGGGCTCGAGGAGACCGACGACTCGTGGAACCTGCAGTGCGCCCTCGTCAACCACCTCGCCGAGCACTGGGAGGAGGCCGACAACGGACTGTGGGAGATCCGCGGCCCGCTGCGGCACTTCACCCACTCCCGCGCCATGGTGTGGGCCGCCTTCGACCGTGTCGTCCGTGCTGTCGAGGAGCACGGTCTCCACGGGCCCGTCGAGCGGTGGCGGGAGCTGCGCGACCGGGTGCGCGACGAGGTCCTGACGAAGGGGTTCGACGCCGAACGGAACACCTTCGTCCAGCACTACGACACCACCGAGGTCGACGCGTCGCTGCTGATGCTGTCGTCCATCGGCATCGTCGACGGCGACGACCCGCGGATGCTCGGCACCATCGCTGCCGTCGAGGCCGACCTGATGCGCGGTGGGCTGGTCCTGCGCTACCGCACCGACACCGGCGTCGACGGCCTCTCCGGCGACGAGCACCCCTTCCTGGCGTGCTCCTTCTGGCTCGTGACGGCCTACGCGCGGGCGGGTATGACGACGCAGGCCACCGAGCTGATGGACCGCCTCGTGGGCCTGACCAACGACGTCGGCCTGCTGTCCGAGGAGTACGACCCCATCGGGGAGCGCATGGTGGGCAACTTCCCCCAGGCGTTCTCGCACCTGACGCTGGTCGGCGCCGCGCTGGCGCTGGCGAAGGCGGCCAAAGTGGAGACGAGAGAGGCAACGCATGCGGCACGCTGACGTGACACCCGAGCTGGTCGCCGCCGAGACGGACCGCCTGGTCTCGACGGCGGCGTCGTTCCGCAACGACGCCGTCCTCGCGCCGTCCCTGTGCGAGGGATGGTCCCGTGGCCACGTCCTGTCGCACCTTGCCCGCAACGCGGACGCCCTCGTCCGCGTGTGCGACGTGGCCCTGACGGGCAGCCCCGGCACGATGTACGACGACGTCGCGTCGCGAGACGCCGACATCGAGCGCGGGGCCCGCCGCGCGGCCGACGACCAGGCCTCCGACCTCCGGACCACCGCGGCGCGCCTCGCCGAGCGGCTCGAGGCACTGCGACCCGAGCACTCCGAGGTGCGGGTCGAGCGGACTCCCGGCGGATTTCCCGTCGCGGTTGGGGTCGTGCCGTTCATGCGGCTGCGCGAGCTCGTCTTCCACCACGTCGACCTCGACGCGGGCTACACCTTCGCGAGCGCCCCCGCAGAGGTCGTGGCGCTCTTCGTACGCGACGCGGCCAACCGCCTCGCCCACGCCGACGCGCCGCCCTCGCTCCACATCGTCATGGACGAGGGCGACGACCACGTCGTGGGTGGAGGGGCGACGCGGGTGACGGGCTCAGCTGCGCAGGTGCTGCTGTGGCTCGCCCGCGGACGCACCGACGGCGTCCGCTTCGACGGGCCCGTCCCGACCCTTCCCTTCGGAGGCTGACCGTGACCGACCAGGACGACTCCTACACCGGGCACGTCACCGCCACCGGGCCGGCCGGGGTGCGCCGGCTGCCCGCCCTGACCATCCGCAAGTGCGAGGTGGGCGGCTTCGGCAACAACGCCTACCTGCTCACCTGTCGGGCGACCGGTGAGCAGCTGCTCGTGGACGCGGCCGCCGAGCCGGACCGGCTGCTCGAGCTCGTCGCCTCGGGCGGGGAGGGACTCGCCACCGTCGTCACGACCCACCAGCACCACGACCACGTCGGCGCGCTCGCCGAGGTCGTGGCGGCAACCGGTGCCCGCACGGTCGCCGGGGCCGACGACGCCGACGCGCTCCCCGTCCCGGTCGACGTGCGTGTCGAGCACGGCGACACGGTGTCCTTCGGCGACATCACCCTCGACGTCGTCCATCTCCGCGGCCACACGCCGGGCTCGATCGCCCTGGCCTACGCCGACCCCGACGACCCGGCCGGTCACACCCATCTCTTCACCGGTGACAGCCTCTTCCCCGGTGGCGTCGGTAACACGAAGAACCCGGGCCAGAGCTTCGACTCGCTCATCGACGACGTCACGACCCGTGTCTTCGACGTCTACGACGACGACACGTGGTTCTACCCCGGGCACGGCGACGACTCGACGCTCGGCGCCGAGCGACCGCACCTCGACGAGTGGCGCGCCCGCGGCTGGTGACCCGCTGAGCCGAGCGGACGGCATACGCCCGCGAGGCCCCGGTGAAGGCGTATGCCGTCGCGTCCACCACGTCGTCAGGGCGACGGTGCGTGGGGGCCCTCGACGGGCAGCCGGACCCGCAGGCGTGTGTCGCCCGGTCGGGACTCGATCTCGACCGAGCCGCCGTGGCGCTCGACGACGATGCGGTGGGCGATGTCGAGGCCGAGGCCGGTCCCCCGCCCGACCTCCTTGGTCGTGTAGAAGGGCTCGAACGCGCGCTGCTGCACCTCGGGGGGCATGCCCGCTCCGGTGTCACCGACCTCGACGACGACGGCGTCCCCGTCCCGGCGCGTCGTGACGGTGAGGGTGCCGGCACCGTCCATCGCGTCGACGGCGTTGTCGACGAGGTTGGTCCACACCTGGTTGAGCTCGCCGGGCATGCCGTCGACGAGCGGCACGTCGGCGCCCCAGTCACGCACGACCGTGATCCCGGGCCGCAGCCGCGGGCCCATGACGAGTAGGGTGCTTTCGAGTCCCTCCCGGACGTCGACCCGCTGGTGCGAGGCCCGGTCCATCTGGGAGTAGGACTTGATCCCGGCGACCAGCTCGGAGACCCGACGGGTCGACTCGCGCACCTCCGCCAGCAGCGATGAGACGTCGATGGTGCGCGCGACCCAGCCCAACGACGCCTCGAGCCCGTCGCCCGGGGACACCGCGGCCGCCCGCTCGACCCAGTCGACGTCGGCGCCGGCCGAGACGAGGGAGGCCGCGAGCTCCCACGGGCGCGCGACCCCGGAGCCGTCGAGCCACTCCCCCAGCTCCTCCTCCCGGTCGGCGGTCTCGAGGGGGTCCGGCAGCGCCGTCAAGGGCGCGAGCTCGCGACGCAAGGCGTCGAGCTCGCCGAACTGCGTCGCGGTCACGCCGCTCGTCGCCATCTGGCGCAACGCGTCGAGCAGGCCGTCGCAGGCGCGCTCAAGCTCGGCGGCCGAGCGTGCGGCCGCTGCCGCAGGGTTGTTGATCTCATGGGCCAGCCCGGCTGCGAGAGTCCCGAGCGTGACGAGTCCGCTGCGCTGGCGGGCCGTCGCCTCGATCGACCTCGCCGTGCCGTAGAGGCCGGCGACGAGGTGCGCGGCGAAGGGGAACCACAGGTTGGCCAGCTCGTGGAGGCGCTCGGCCGGGACGCGCAGCAGCCGGCCCGCCACGACGCCCCGCGCCGTCGCGAGGTAGACGCCGTGCTCGTCCCAGGCCCGGAAGCCGCCCGCCCAGCGACCCGGTACGTCCATCCGGCCGACGACGACGTCCTCACGGCCGATGTGGCGCGACAGGTCGAGCGTCCCGTCGACGACGACCCACCAGTAGTCGGCGCGGTCGCCCTCGGTCCAGACCACCTCGCCGGGGACGATGGGAACCTCCGCGCCACCGGCGAGCAGCTCCTCGAGCTGGTCGTCGCGCAGCCCGTCGAAGAGCGGCACCGTCCGCAGGTCGGAGAGCTCGAGCATCGCGGGGGTCCCGTCGGTCGGCTGGTCAGATGGTGGCGAGGTAGCGGTGGACGAAGTAGACCGACATCGAGCCCTCACCGACGGCCGAGGCGACCCGCTTCATCGAGTCCGAGCGCACGTCGCCCGCGGCGAAGACGCCGGGCAGGCTCGTCTCCAGGGCGAACGGCGGACGCGCGAGCGCCCACCGGTGTGCCTGCCGACCGGTGACGAGGTCGTGCCCGGTCACCACGAAGCCGTGGTCGTCGCGCACGACGTCGGCACCGAGCCAGTCGGTCCGTGGCGAGGCGCCGATGTAGACGAAGAGCCAGGCGGCGTCGACCTCCGTCGTGGCGCCGGTGTGCCGGTCCGAGAGGGTCAGCCGCTCGAGGTGGCCGTCACCGGCCGCCCCGACGACCTCGGTGCGGCACAGGACGCGGATGCGCTCGTCGGCCCGGATCCGCTGGACGAGGTACTGCGACATGCCCGCCTCGAGCGCCTCACCGCGCACGACGAGCGTGACGCGGCTGGCGTAGCGGGCCAGGTTGAGGACCGCCTGACCGGCGGAGTTGGCCGCGCCCACGACATAGACCTCGTCCCCCGCGCAGGCCGCCGCCTGGCCGGCGTTCGAGCCGTAGTGGACGCCGCGCCCGGCCAGTGTGTCGATACCTGGGGCGTCGAGCCGACGGTAGGAGACACCGGTCGCGAGCACGACGCTGCGGGCCTCGATGTCGTCGGCGCCCTCGAGGCGGACGGCGCGCACGGGGCCCCGGGCCTCGAGGGCGACGACGTCCCGGGCCAGCACCATCTCGGCGCCGAACCGACGGGCCTGGGCGATGGCCCGCTGGGCGAGGTCGGCGCCGGACAGCCCGCGAGGGAAGCCGAGGTAGTTCTCGATGGCCGCACTCTGACCTGCCTGCCCGCCGGGGGCGTCGTGCTCGACGACGACGGTGCTCAGGCCCTCGGACGCGGCGTAGACCGCGGCAGCGAGGCCGGCCGGACCGCCACCGACGATGCAGAGGTCGTAGAGGGCGCGCTCGGCGCGCGTGCGCAGGCCCAGGGCCGTCGCGACGGCGACCGGTGTCGGGGAGCGGAGGGTGTCGCCGTCGGGGACGAGGACGAGCGGCAGGTCCTCGGGCCCGGCGCCCGCGAGGTCGCGCAGGCGGGCACCCTCCTCGTCCCGCTCGACGTCGAGCCAGACGTACGGCACGTGGTTGTTCGCGAGGAACGTCTTCACGAGGTGGCTCGCCTCGGACCACCGGTGGCCCACGACACGGACGTCGTTCGTGTGCTCGGGGTGCGCGTTGTGCCAGTCGGAGAGCAGGTCGTCGACGACGGGGTAGAGCCGGTCCTCGGGCGGGTCCCACGGCTTGAGGAGGTAGTGGTCGAGCCCGATGTCGTTGATCGCGGAGATCGCGACGTCCGTGTCGGCATACGCCGTCAGCAGCAGGAGCTTGGCGTCCGGGACATCGACCCGCACCCGGGCCAGCAGCTCGATGCCCGTCATCCCCGGCATCCGCTGGTCGGAGGCGACGAGCGCGAGGGGCTGGCCGCGAAGGACGAGACGGGCCACCAGGTCGAGGGCCTCGGCCCCGGAGGAGGCGCGCAGGATGCGGTGCTCGGCGCCGTAGCGGGCCCGCAGGTCCCTCGCGATCGCGGCCGAGACCGGCGCGTCGTCGTCCACGGTGATGATCGCCGGTCTGGCCACTCGCTCAGCGTACGAGCGCGACCCACGGGTCGGGGGCGGGACGACGGGGTTCACGCCCGCGAGGTGCGCACGGCAGGGTGGGTGCGCCTCGTCGAGGGGCGGCGCCGGCTACTGAGCGTCCTCGAGGTCCGACGTGGTGTCCGGGTCGAGCGCGGCGATGAGCGACTCGAGCTCGGACCGGACGAAGTCGAGGTCCGCCGGGACGTTGGTCAGGAGGAGGTGCCGCCTCGGGTTGTTCGCGACCGAGAGGCCGACACCCAGGCGGGACCGGCCGTGTCGCTCCCGCCAGGCGTGCTCCAGGCGGGGGCCACCGGTCCAGTCCACCGGCGCGTGGAGCCAGCCCTGCACGTCGACGAGGTCGCCGTCGGGGCTGTGTCGTCGGTTCTTCGGGGGATCGAATCCCTCGAGGGTGATTCGCTCTGCCATACCTCTGACGGTACGGCTCCGGAGGACTGCGGACCAGTGGATCGTCGAGGTCGGCACGCATTTCGTTCGAGAACCGACACGTCCCTGTGGCGGGAGGTGGGTCCCACCGTCCGGGCCGCCCGAGCGCCGTCGTCCCGTGGTGCGAGGATGGCGGGCGTGAGCTCGCCCGTCGCCGTCAGCCCCGTCACGTCCACCCATGTCGTCCGCGTCCCGGTGACGACGGTCTGGTCCAGCCCCGAGAGTCCGCGCCTCGTCGACGCGCCTGTCGTGGCCGACGACCCGGACGTCGAAGGGTGGCTGGCCGCCCTGGACGCCAGGACCGCCGACGACGAGTCGGGCGACGGCCGTCTCGGTCTGCACGGCCGGGTCGAGACGCAGCTGCTCGAGGGTGAGCCCGTCTGCGTCACCGACACCTCCGGCTCGTGGTCCCGGGTGGTCGCCCCGTGGCAGCTCTCCCCCAAGGACGACCGCGGCTACCCGGGCTGGGTGCCGAGCGCCCATCTCACCCCGGTCGCCGGGTCCACCCCGGTAACCGCCCCGACGGCCGAGCTCGACGACGCGGTGCCCGACGGGGAGGACGCCGCCCACCCGGCCGTGGCCGAGGCCCGCCGGCACATCGGGCTGCCCTACCTCTGGTCCGGCGTCTCCCCCTTCGGCTTCGACTGCTCCGGCCTCGTCCTGCACACGTGGCGACGGATGGGCGTGGTCGTGGCTCGCGACGCGTACGCGCAGGCCGACTTCGCGGCAGCGGTGGAGCTCGACGCGGTCCGGCCGGGCGACCTCTACTTCTTCGCCCGACCCGGCCGGCGGATCCACCACGTCGGCATCGTCGTGCGCCCCGGTCGCATGGTCCACGCGTCCGAGACCGGCGGCGTCCTCGTCGAGGAGGACCTCCCGGCGGACCGCGTGGCCACCCTCGTGGCCGCCGGGCGCCTGCCGATGCCGTGAGCGTCGATCGCCGCAGCGCCCCCCTGCTCGTCCTCGCCGGAGTCGTCTCCGTCCAGTTCGGCGGTGCCTTCGCCGCCACGCTCGTCCCGCGGATCGGAGCCACCGGCTCGGTGCTCCTGCGGCTGCTCTTCGCCATGGTCATCCTGTATGCCGTCGCCCGGCCGTCGTGGCGTGGACGCAGCCGGTCCGACTGGGGCACGGTTGTGCTCTTCGGACTGGCGCTCGCCGCGATGAACACCTCGTTCTACGCCTCGCTGGCGCACCTGCCGATCGGTGTCGCCGTGACGATCGAGTTCCTCGGACCCCTCGGGCTCGCCGCCGCCCTGAGCAGACGTCCCCGGGACGTCATCGCCGTCGCCGCGGCCGCGGTCGGCGTCGTGCTCGTGTCCGGGGTGCTGCACACGTCGTGGAACCGGCTCGACCTCGTCGGTGTCGGCTTCGCCGCGCTCGCCGGAGTCATGTGGGCCGCCTACATCGTCCTCAGCCAACGCACCGGGAAGGCGTTCGGAGGCCTCGACGGTCTGGCGCTCGCACTGATCGTGTCGACGGTCGCTGTCGCTCCCCTGGGCCTGACCTCGGTAGACCGGTGGACGCCGGCCGACGTCGCCCTGGGCCTCGGCATCGCCGTCCTGTCGTCGGTGCTGCCCTACTCGCTCGAGCTCGTCGCCCTGCGCCACCTCGCCCAGCACGTGTTCGGCATCCTGCTCAGCCTCGAGCCCGTCGTGGCGGCGCTCGCCGGTCTCATCGTGCTCCACCAGGTCCTTGACCGCAGTCAGGTGGCCGGCATGGTGCTCGTCGTGCTTGCCAGTGCGGTCGTGCTCGGGGCACAGTCGCGTGCCGAGTCACCCGACGCAGCCCTGGGCCCCGGGTGATGACGGGGTTGACCTCACGTCGGCTCGAAGTCCTAGCCTCGCCGCATGGCCTCGGGCACGATGCACCCTGACGCGGCCTCGACCGTCCCCGACGACGGTGGCGGCATCATGTCCGCCGCGCTGCGGGCCACGACCGTCGGGGTGCTCGCCCTCGTCTCCCTGCACGCGTTCGAGGCCTTGGCCCTGACGACGGTGATGCCGACCATCGCCCGTGAGCTCGACGGCGCCTCCCTCTACGCCATGGCCTTCACGGCGACGCTCGCGTCCGGCCTCGTCAGCATCGTCTGGTCCGGCAACCTCGCCGACCGTCGAGGTCCCCGTTTGCCCCTGCTCCTCGGCCTGGCCCTCTTCGCCGCCGGTCTCGTCGTCGCCGGGCTCGCGCCGTCGATGGGGGTCCTCGTCGCCGCACGGGTCGTGCAGGGTCTGGGAGCCGGGATGACGAGCACCGCCCTCTACGTCCTCGTGACCCGCGTCTACCCGCAGCGCCTGCACACGGCGATCCTCGCCGGCTTCTCGGCGGCCTGGGTCGTTCCGTCAATAGCCGGCCCCTTCGTGGCCGGGCTCATCACCCAGACGATCGGCTGGCGCTGGGTCTTCGGCCTGGCCCTCGTCGTCCTCGTGGTCGCCGCGGTGCTCCTCGGGCGCATTCTCGCCGGGCTGCGGCAGGAGGTGGTCGAGGTGCCGTGGCGCACGCGCTCGATCGCCGCGTCGGTCGCCCTTGCCGTCGCCGTGCTCGCCCTCAACGGGGCCGCCGGCCGCCTTGACCCCCTCGGCATCACGTCCGGGGTGCTCGCGCTCGTCGTCGTGGCACTCACCCTCCTGCCGCTGACGCCGCGCGGGACCCTGCGGGCGGCCCGTGGGCTGCCGACCGACATCGCCCTGCGCGCGCTCGCCTTCGCCGCCTTCAGCGGCGCGGAGGTCTACCTCCCGCGGCTGCTCACGGAGCGCGACGGTCTGAGCCCGAGCCTCGCCGGCGTCGCGCTGACGATCACCGGCGTGACGTGGTTCGTCGGCTCCTGGGTGCAGGGCCGCTGGGACCGCCACTTCGAGATCGGCCGCACGGCTGCGGTGTCGCTGGGTGCCATCACGCTCTCCCTCCTGGGGCTCGCCGCAGCCGTGGCTCTCGGCGCCCCCACCTGGGTCGTCATCGCCCTGTTTCCCGCGGTCGGCCTCGGGATCGGCACGCTCTACCCGCGGGTCACGGCCCAGGCCCTCGCCCGGTCCGGGGCGGGCGAGCAGGGCTTCGTCAGCTCGGCCCTGCAGATCGGCGACTCCTCGGGTGCTGCCACCGCCATCGCCGTATCGGCCATCGTCTTCGCCGGCGCCGGCTCCGCCGTTCCTGGTGCGTATGCCGTGGTCTTCGCCGTCATGGCCGTGCCCGCCCTCATCGGCTGGGTCGTCGCCCACCGGGTCCGCGGAGGCACCGCACCGTCGCCCGACCTGGGCTGACGGTCCACGTTGGAGGCGAAAGTCGTTCGTCCGGTTCGGGACCTAGGTCCCTGCCGCCCGCAGTGGAGAGAACGTATCTTCGCAGTCACGACCCACACCTCGAGCGCCACCCGATCGGGGCGCGACGTGTGGGCCGCGCTTCCCCTCCCAGCTGACGACACCGGCCGTGCCCAGCACGGCTTTGGAGTTCACATGTCCAACCTGCAGAACCTGCTCGCTCCCGCCGAAGAATCGACTGCGAACATGTCCGACATGAGCATCCGCGAGCTCATCGGCGCCCTCAAGTCCACCGAGGACCGCTTGCGTCACCTGCCCACGTTCGTCCCGATGGGTGGACGACTCGTCACCAATCCCGAGCGGCGTCTACTGCTGCGGCACCAGCGCGCCGTCATCGCCAGCCTGCGCCGACGGCGCGCCACCCTCCGGTTGCCGGTGGCCGGCTCGTAGGTCCGGAGCCCGAGACTCAGCTCCCGCGGCGCAGCCTCACGGAGCGTCGTGCGTCGCTGCCGCGTCGAGGGCGGCCCGGCGCTCGGACGCAACCCTCAGCGGGCGGCGTCCGCCGGTTCGAGTCGGGCGTCGCGAGCTGACTTCCAGAGRCTGGCGACGGTGGTGACGCCGAGGATGAGCACGATGGCTCCCAGCGACACGAGGATCGGGATGTCCGGCACGCCCTCGATGGGCCGGCCGCCGTTGATGAACGGCAGGTTGTTCTCGTGGAGGGCGTGCATGACGAGCTTGACGCCGATGAAGGCGAGCAGCACGGCCAGACCGATGCTGAGGTAGACGAGCTTCTTGAGCAGGCCGCCGATGAGGAAGTAGAGCTGCCGCAGACCCATGAGGGCGAAGATGTTGGCCGTCAGGACGAGGAACGGTTCCTTCGTCAGCCCGTAGATCGCGGGGATGGAGTCGAGCGCGAAGAGCAGATCGGTCGTGCCGAGCGCGAGGATGACGACGAGCATCGGGGTGATGAGGCGCTTGCCGTTCTCGATCACCGTGAGTCGCGTGCTGTTCCACTCCTTGGTGGCCGGGAAGCGCTTCTCGATCCAGAGGATCAAGCGGTTCTCGTGGTACTCGTCGTCGTCGCTCTCGCCGCCGGTGGCGAGCTTGACGGCGGTGTAGACGAGGAACGCGCCGAAGATGTAGAAGACCCAGGAGTACGCGTTGATGACGACGGCTCCCAGCGCGATGAAGATGCCGCGCAGGATGATCGCGATGACGATGCCGACCATGAGCGCCGACTGCTGCAGCTTCTGCGGCACCTTGAAGCTGGCCATGATGAGCAGGAAGACGAAGAGGTTGTCGACCGACAGGGAGTACTCCGTCAGCCAGCCGGCATAGAACTCGCCGGCGTACTGGCCGCCCCACTCGAACCACACGAAGAGGCCGAACAGCACGGCCGCCCCGACGTAGAAGGCGAGGTGTCGACCTGCCTCGGCCATCGACGGGACGTGCGGACGCCTCGCGATGACGAAGATGTCGATGAGCAGGAACACGGCCATCAGGCCGATCGTGAGGAACCAACCCCAAACGGGAATGTTCATTGGGCACAACCTTCCGGTCACCAGATCAGTAACCGGAGGTCTCTCCCGCCCGACCTGGAGTCGGACCGACGGGACCGGGAGAGGCGGTGAGACCCACTCCGTGATGACGAGCCCGTCGTGTCGGGGATACTCCCCTCCGTGAACGCCTGAGTCTTTCACTCCCGCGGTCGTGCCTCAAATCAGGACCGCCCCTCGGGCGCGGCGGCGGTCCAGGTCAGTGCTCCCCGTGTCAGTGCTGCCCGTGAGCGGTGCCCGGGCGAGAACGCCGTGGAAGCCCGGAGACGACGATGTCGTAGGAGTTCTCGATCGCCTCGAGCAGCTCGTCCTCGTCGATGGCCCCGGTGGTGCGCAGGGTGTTCCAGCCGTGTCGGCCGATGTAGGCCATGACGGTCGCGTCGCCCGGGTAACGGTGCAGCCACTCGTCGGCCTCGGTGCGACTGCGGGCACTCTTGACCCCGATCGACTCCGCGCCGAGGAAGACGAAGATCTTGTCGCCCACCTTGGCGACCGTGTCACCGTCCCAGGGCGAGTCCTCCCAGGCCCCGGGAAGAGCGAGGGCTGCGGCCCGCAGCCGGGCGGCCACCTCTCCCTGGGACACCCCCCTCGTCATCGTCCGCTCCTCACCGCGTCGCGGCACTCATCTGCCGCAGCTCCTTCTTCAGCTCGCCGATCTCGTCGCGCAGTCTGGCGGCCAGCTCGAAGTGCAGCTCCGCCGCCGCCTGGTGCATCTGCGCCGTCAGCTCCTGGATGAGCCCGGCGAGGTCCGCCGCGGCCATGTCCGCCGGACGGTTGGTCGAGCCGCCCGCGGACACCCCGACGTCGGCCGCCATCGCGCCGCGCCCCGAGCCGCTCTTGCCACGGGACTGCATGCGCCCTGAGCCCAACAGCTCCTGGGTGTCGGCGTCCTCCCGCTCGAGCAGGTCGGTGATGTCGGCGATCTTCTTGCGCAGCGGCGTCGGGTCGATGCCGTGCTCGGTGTTGTAGGCGATCTGCTTCTCACGGCGCCGGTTGGTCTCGTCGAGCGCCTGCTCCATCGACGGCGTCATCTTGTCGGCGTACATGTGGACCTGGCCCGACACGTTGCGGGCCGCGCGCCCGATGGTCTGGATGAGCGACCGGGCGGAGCGGAGGAACCCCTCCTTGTCGGCGTCGAGGATCGACACGAGCGAGACCTCGGGCAGGTCGAGCCCCTCGCGGAGGAGGTTGATGCCGACAAGGACGTCGAAGACCCCGGTGCGCAGCTCACGCAGCAGCTCGACGCGGCGCAGGGTGTCGATGTCGCTGTGGAGGTAGCGGACCCGGATCCCCTTGTCGAGGAGGTAGTCGGTGAGGTCCTCGGCCATCTTCTTCGTCAGGGTCGTGACGAGGACGCGCTCGTTGCGCTTCGTGCGCTCCTGGATCTCGTGCATGAGGTCGTCGATCTGGCCCTTGGTCGGCTTGAGCACGACCTCGGGGTCGATGAGGCCCGTGGGGCGGATGATCTGCTCGACCGGCGGGCCGGACTTGGCCAGCTCGTACTCCCCCGGCGTCGCCGAGAGGTAGACGGTCTGGCCGATGCGCTCGAGGAACTCCTCCCACTTGAGCGGGCGGTTGTCCATGGCGCTCGGCAGGCGGAACCCGTGCTCGACGAGCATCCGCTTGCGGGACATGTCGCCTTCGTACATCGCACCGATCTGGGGCACTGTCTGGTGCGACTCGTCCAGGACGAGCAGGAAGTCCTCGGGGAAGTAGTCGATGAGGCAGTTGGGGGCGGACCCGGAGGTGCGGCCGTCGATGTGGCGGCTGTAGTTCTCGATGCCGTTGCAGAAGCCGACCTGACGCATCATCTCGAGGTCGTAGGTCGTGCGCATGCGCAGGCGTTGGGCCTCGAGGAGCTTGCCCTGCTTCTCGAAGAGCGCCAGCTGGTCCTGCAGCTCGAGCTCGATGCCGCGGATGGCCCGCTCCATGCGCTCCGGTCCGGCGACGTAGTGCGAGGCCGGGAAGACGTACATCTCCTGCTCCTCGTTGACGACCTCTCCCGTCACCGGGTGCAGGGTGTAGATGCGCTCGATCTCGTCACCGAAGAACTCGATCCGGATCGCGAGCTCCTCGTAGACCGGGATGATCTCGACCGTGTCGCCCCGGACGCGGAACGTCCCGCGGGTGAAGGCGAGGTCGTTGCGGGTGTACTGCATCTCCACGAAACGCCGCAGCAGGTCGTCGCGCACGACCTCCTGACCGACCTTGAGCCGGGCCATCCGGTCGACGTACTCCTGAGGGGTGCCGAGACCGTAGATGCACGACACCGACGCGACGACGATGACGTCGCGCCGGGTGAGCAGCGAGTTGGTGGCGGAGTGCCGCAGCCGCTCGACCTCGTCGTTGACCGAGCTGTCCTTCTCGATGTAGGTGTCGGTCTGCGGGATGTAGGCCTCGGGCTGGTAGTAGTCGTAGTAGCTGACGAAGTACTCGACGGCGTTGTTGGGCAACAGCTCCCGGAACTCGTTGGCCAGCTGCGCGGCGAGCGTCTTGTTGGGCGCCATGACGAGGGTCGGCCGCTGGACCTGCTCGATGAGCCAGGCCGTCGTCGCCGACTTGCCGGTGCCGGTGGCACCGAGCAGGACCGTGTCGGTGTCGCCGGCCTTGACGCGCCGCGCGAGCTCGGCGATCGCCGTCGGCTGGTCACCGCTCGGGGTGTACTCGGAGATCACCTCGAAGGGTGCCACCGTGCGCTGGAGGTCGGTCGTGGGACGCATGGCTCAACCGTACGTCGCACCTCCGACAGCGCCCACTCTCGGACCGGGATCGCGCGGCCTTCGCGGCTCCGCTCACGGCGCGTGTCACCATGAGCCCGTGAACCGCTCCGGGACCGCGACGCCCGCCTCGCAGACGGCGACTGCCCGGCGCGGTTCCAACCTGCCACGCGTCGGCGACTACAACCAGGTGGTCGTCCTGGAGGCCATCCGGCACCGCGTCGAAGGACTGAGCCGGGTGGAGATCGCGACTCTGACGGGCCTGTCGCCGCAGGCGGTCTCCAACATCTGCCGCCGTCTGCTCTCGACCGGGCTCGTCGTGGAGGCGGGAAAACGCGTGGCCGGCCCCGGCAAGCCCCGAACGCTGCTTCGCCTCGCCCCCCGTAGCCGGTTCGCCGTCGGGGTCCACCTGGACCCGGCTCTGATGACCTTCGTCGTCCTCGACCTCGTCGGCCGTCCCGTGGCCCGCTCGGTGCGGCCGCTCCGTCCGGGCCTGGGCCCCGACCAGGTGCTGACCGAGGTCGCCCAGGAGGTGTCCGCCCTCATCACGGCTTCCGGAGTCGAACCCGATCGAGTCGTCGGCCTCGGGGTGGCCGCACCGGGACCGGTGGACGCCTCGACCGGCACCCTGGTCCGTCCCCCCAACTTGCCAGGCTGGGACCGGGTCGCCATCCGCGACGCCCTGAGCGCAGCGACGAACCTGTGCGTCCTCCTCGACAAGGACGTCGTGGCCGCCGCGGTCGCCGAGCTCTGGACCGGCGCGATCGGAGAGCGGGGCAGTGCTGTCTTCTTCTACATCGGGACCGGAGTGGGTGCGGGTCTGGTCCTGGGTGGCGAGGTCTACCGTGGCCCGTCCGGCAACGCCGGAGAGATGGGCCACCTCCTCACCGGTCCCGACGGCCCTCTCTGCGCGTGTGGTCAGCGTGGCTGCATCGGTGAGGCGTGTTCTCCACGCGTCCTCGTCGAGACGGCACGCCGTCGCGGCATCGGCCCGCTCGACCCACCTGACCGAATGACCGAGGACGAAGGCAGAGCTGTGGACGTCGACCACCGGGATGTCATCGGCGATGCCTTCGGCAGGCTCTGTCAGCTGGCGAGGGGCGGGGACGCGGACGCCATCCAGTTGCTCGAGGCCATGGCCGAACGGTTCGCAAAGGCGGCCGCCGACGTGGTCGACCTGCTGGACCTGGACGAGGTCGTGTTCGGGGGCCCGCTCTGGGACGGACTGGCTCCCGTCTTCCTCCGCATCCTGCCCGACCTGCTCCGCTCGTCGGCTGCGGCCTCCACGATCCATTCCGTCACGGTGCGGGGCACGAGCGTGGGTGCCGATGTCGCCGCCGTGGGAGCGGCCTGCCTCGTGCTCGACGAGGCCTTCAGCCCTCGCTCGACGACCCTGCTCGTGACCCGCTAGGCCCAGGCGGGCTCTCGATTCGTCCCGGCTTCCCGAGAACGTGGGCCGTCGGCGGGAGCCCTCCCGAGGTGCGATCAGACCCTTGACACCAATAACTCCATTTGATGTATAAAAGGCCGCAACGCGAGTCAAAGACGACTCGACCGGAGCAAAGGGGCCATCACTCATGAACCGCAGACACGGTGCCGTCGCGCTGAGCGCCGCCGCCCTCAGCATCTCCGTCGTCCTCGCGGGCTGCGGATCCTCCAGCTCAGGCGCCCCCGGACAGGGTGGTGGCGACGCCAACACCCTCACCGTCGCCTACCAGCGCACGTCGCAGTTCACGCAGCTCGACGCCGTCCTCAAGAAGGCCAAGACGGAGTATGAGGCAGCCCACCAGGGCAAGAAGGTCAACCTCGTGCCGATCGAGGCCGAGCAGGACCAGTACTTCACCAAGCTCTCCCTGATGAACCGTTCGGCGTCCACCGCTCCCGACGTCATCTACGAGGACAGCTTCCAGGTGCGCTCCGACGCAGCGGCAGGCTACCTCTCCCCCATCGACGAGCAGCTGGCCAAGTGGGCCGACTGGTCGCAGTTCGACGACACCGCGAAGCAGGCCGGACTCGGGGACGACGGCAAGACGTACGGCGTCTCCATGGGAACCGACACCCGGGCCCTCTACTACAACAAGAAGCTCTTCGCCCAGGCCGGGCTCCCGACGCAGTGGCAGCCGAAGACGTGGGACGACGTGCTCACCGCTGCCCGGACGATCAAGACCAAGCTCCCTGGCGTCACCCCCCTCAACATCTACGCCGGCAAGTCCAACGGCGAGGGCACCTCGATGCAGGGCTTCGAGATGCTGCTCTACGGCACCGACAGCACCCTCTTCGACACCAGCTCGAAGAAGTGGGTCACGGGCTCCAAGGGGTTCAAGGACTCCCTCGGCTTCTACAAGACCGTGTACGGCGAGAAGCTCGGGCCGAACCTCGACCTCGCCCTCGATGCCACGGTCGGCAGCCGGGTCTCCACCGAGCTGCTGCCGAAGGGCAAGCTCGCGATCGCGCTCGACGGTTCGTGGATGCCCGGGCAGTGGATCAAGGGTGACAACGCCTGGCCCGAGTGGGAGCAGTCGATCGGCTACGCGCCCATGCCGACGCAGAACGGCCAGCAGCCGGGCTCGACGTCCATGTCAGGAGGCTGGCTGCTGTCGGTCGGCGCCCACGCGCCCGACAAGCAGGCCGCCGTCGACTTCATCGGTGTGGCGCTCAACCGCGAGAACGCGCTGAAGTACGACACGGAGAACAGCCAGATCGCGGTGCGCAAGGATGTCGCGAGCGACCCCAAGTACCTCGCCTACAACCCGTCCTTCAAGTTCTTCTCGTCGCTCGTCCCGGTGACGCACTTCCGCCCCGCGACGCCGGACTACAGCCAGATCTCCGGTGCGATCCAGGTCGCCGTCGAGTCGGTGGCGACGGGAGCCGCCACTCCGGACGCCGCCACGCAGACGTACGACCAGAGCCTGCTGGGCATCGTCGGCCAGGACAAGACCCAGGCAGGCTGAGATGACCGCCCTGGACACTCAGGGCCCGACGCGTCGGGAGCCGGCTCCGGTCAGCTCCCGTCCCGGCGGACCCGGCGCACCCGTGAAGGGGCGGGCGCGGGCGGCCCTGCGGCTGCTGCCGCTCAGCCCCGCGATCGTCCTGATGGCGATCTTCCTCGCAGGCCCCATCGGGTACGCGCTCTACGGCTCGCTCACCAACGCGGCCATGTCGGGCTACCGTGCCGCCAACCCGGACTTCGTCGGTCTCGACAACTACACGCGACTACTGTCGAGTGGCCAGTTCTGGGAGTCGGCCTGGCTCACGCTGCTCTTCGTCGTGGCCTCCGCGGTGATCGGCCAGAACGTCCTCGGGATGGCGCTGGCGCTGCTGTTGCGCGCCGGTCCCAAGCGGCTCGGCTCCCTCGTCAGCGCCCTCGTCGTCATGGCCTGGGTGCTCCCCGAGATCGTCGCCGCCTTCACCTTGTATGCGTTCTTCTCCTCCGAGGGCACGCTCAACACCGCCCTGGGCTGGCTGGGGCTCGACGGCCCGTCGTGGTTGATCCTGTTCCCGATGCTCTCGGTCATCCTCGCCAACGTGTGGCGCGGCACGGCCTTCTCGATGATGGTCTACAACGCCGCCCTGGCCGAGGTCCCACCGGAGATCACCGAGTCGGCGCAGATCGACGGCGCGAACGCCCTGCAGCGCTTCAGCCGCATCACGCTGCCGATGATCCGGCGTGCGATCGCCACGAACATGATGCTGACCACGTTGCAGACGCTCGGCGTCTTCACGTTGATCTGGGTCATGACGGGAGGGGGCCCCGGCACCAAGAGCTCGACGTTGCCCGTTCTCGCCTTCCAGCAGGCCTTCAAGTTCGCCCAGGTCGGCTACGGCACCGCAATCGCCACGGTGACGCTTGTCATCGGCGCGGCCTTCGCCCTCGTCTACGTCCGCGTCCTCAAGCCGGAGGTCGACTGATGACCGAGTCCACCACCCAGGCCTCGCGCCGCGGGCCGTCGCCCGTGGCCGCCGTGCCGGGCACCGTCGCTCCCCCGGTGCCGAGTCCGGCTCCACCACAGCTGTCGTCGCCCACGCGCAAGGGGACCTCCCTCGCTGCGGGTGCCGCTCTCGTCATCGTCGCCGTCGCGTTCATCGTGCCGCTGGCCTGGTTGCTGCTGGCGTCGATCAACCCCTCTGCCACCGTGTCGGTCACGGTCCCCACGTCACCAACCCTCGAGAACTACCGCACCGTGCTGACGCCCGAGCTCACCTTCACACCGCTGCTCAACTCGCTCGTCATCTCGGGCAGCACGGCGCTGATCACGGTCCTGGTGGCGGTCCTCGCGGCATACCCCCTCTCGCGGTACAAGATGCGGTTCAACCGCAGCTTCCTCTACACGATCCTCTTCGGCAGCTGCCTGCCGATCACCGCGGTCATGGTGCCCGTCTACGCACTCTTCGTCACCCTCGGCCTGCTCGACTCGATGCCCGGCACCATCCTCTTCCTCGCGGCAACGTCGCTGCCGATGGCGGTGTGGATGATGAAGAACTTCATGGACAGCGTGCCGATCTCGCTCGAGGAGGCCGCATGGGTCGACGGCGCCAGCGCGATGCAGGCGCTGCGCCGGGTCGTCGTCCCATTGATGCGACCTGGCCTCGCCGTCGTCTTCATCTTCGTCTTCACCCAGGCATGGGGGAACTTCTTCGTCCCCTTCGTGCTGCTCCTCGACCCGGCCAAACAGCCTGCTGCCGTGTCGATCTACACCTTCTTCGGCACCAACGGCGCGATCGCGTACGGCCAGCTGGCCGCGTTCTCGGTGCTCTACTCCGTGCCGGTGCTCGTGCTGTACCTGCTGGTCCAACGCCTCGCGGGCGGCTCCTTCGCCCTCGCCGGCTCCGTCAAAGGTTGAGAGGAATCCTCCGTCGTGCACGACAACACCAAGCTCGTCGAGATGCGGGTCGACCGCTTCGTCCGTGAGCGCGTCATCCCCTCGCTCTACCGCCGCCGTGAGGCGTTGTCGACCCGGCACTGGGTGGTGCCCGGCGAGCCGGTCCCCTTCGCCGAGGCCGTCGGTTCGGACTTCGAGCCCATCGAGCCCGGTACACCGTGGGGTCGCCCCTGGGGCACGACGTGGTTCCGGGTCACGGGAGACGTGCCAGCGGGCTGGGGCACCGAGGGCACCCGGGTCGAGGTCGTCGTCGACCTGGGCTACTCCGACACGCACCCCGGCTTCCAGGCGGAGGCCACCGCCTACCGGCCGGACGGCACGGTGATCAAGGGCCTGCACCCGCGCAACCGCTACATCCGGCTGGCTGACGCCGCCACCGGCGACTCGGTCGACCTGCTGCTCGAGGCCTCGGCCAACCCCGACGTCGCCGGCGGCGGCGCCTTCACCTTCGAGCCGACCCGCCTCGGCGACCTCGCCACCGCTGGTCAGGTCCCCCTCTACCGTTGGCGTGCGGCCGACCTCGCCGAGCTCGATGTCACGGTGTGGGAGCTGCACCAGGACGTGATCGCGCTCACGGGCCTGATCGAGCAGCTGCCGCCGACGTCCTCCCGCCGGGCCACGGTGGTCCGAGCGCTCGAGGACATGGTCGACGCCGTGGATCCCGAGGACGTGGCGGGCACCGCGAGCGCCGGCCGCGACGCGCTGCGTGCCGTCCTGGACGCTCGCGCCGACGCGACGGCGCACCGGGTCGTTGCCGTCGGGCACGCCCACATCGACTCCGCCTGGCTGTGGCCGACGCGCGAGACGGCCCGCAAGTGCGCCCGCACCTTCTCGAACGTCCTCGCGCTCATGGACGAGAACCCCGACCTCGTCTTCGCCTGCTCGTCCGCGCAGCAGTACGCCTGGGTCAAGGACACGCAGCCCGAGCTCTTCGAGCGCATCCGCGCCCGGGTGCGCGAAGGCCGCTTCGTGCCGGTGGGCGGCATGTGGGTCGAGTCCGACACCAACATGCCCGGGGGTGAGGCGCTCGCCCGACAGTTCGTCGCCGGGAAGCGCTTCTTCGCCGAGGAGCTCGGGGTAGAGCCGCTCGACGTGTGGCTCCCGGACTCCTTCGGCTACACCGCCGCCCTGCCGCAGATCGCGACCGCTGCCGGGGCCAGGTGGTTCCTCACGCAGAAGCCGTCATGGAACGAGACCAACCGGATGCCGCACCACACCTTCTGGTGGGAGGGCATCGACGGCAGCCGGATATACACCCACTTCCCGCCCGCTGACACCTACAACTCCCTCGTGTCGGCCGAGGACCTCGCCCGGGCCGAGGGCCAGTTCGCCGAGAAGGGCCGGGCCAACACCTCGCTGCTGCCCTTCGGCTACGGCGACGGTGGCGGTGGTCCCACCCGCGAGATGCTAGCCGCCGCCGCTCGCGCCAGGGACCTCGAGGGCTCGCCCCGGGTCGAGCTGGGAGGCCCCCACGAGTTCTTCCGGGACGCCCAGGCCGAGTATCCCGACCCGCCCGTGTGGAGCGGCGAGATGTACCTCGAGTTCCACCGTGGCACCTACACCTCGCAGGCCCGCACCAAGCGCGGCAACCGCCGGAGCGAGCACCTGCTGCGCGAGGCGGAGCTCTGGGCCACGACGGCCGCCGTCCGGGGCGGCACGGCATACCCCTACGACGCGCTCGAGCAGGCCTGGCACACGGTTCTGCTCCAGCAGTTCCACGACATCCTGCCCGGCACGTCCATCGCCTGGGTGCACCGTGAGGCGGAGGAGCGCTACGCCGAGGTGGCGGAGCGGCTGGAGGCGCTCATCTCCACCTCGCTCGCTGAGATAGCCGGAGAGGGTGGCCAACCCCTCGTCTTCAACGCGGCGCCGTATGCCGTCGACGGCGCGGCTGCGCTCGGGGCCGGGGCGGCAGCCGCGGCCGAGGCCGAGGGGGGAGGTGACCGCGGGACCCGCAGTGACCCCGAAGACGTCCACGCGACAAGGCAGCCCGTCACCGTCGAGCACGATGACGCAGGCGGCATCGTCCTCGACAACGGGATCGTCCGAGCCGTCGTCGATGCCGACGGCCTGCTCGCCTCGGTGCTGGACCTGCGCGCCGGCGCCCGGGAGACGCTCGCGCCGGGCACGAGGGGTGGCCTGCTCCAGCTGCACCGGGACACCCCGACGCAGTGGGATGCGTGGGACATCGACGAGCACTACCGGCGGCACACCACCGACCTCGTGTCCGCGGACGTCGTCAAGGTGGACGCGTGTGACGACTCACGCGCCAGGGTCCTGGTCGTGCGCTCCTTCGGCTCCTCCCGGATCGAGCAGCTCATCACGCTCGAGGCCGGCCGCAGCGTGATCGGGTTCGACCTCGACATCGACTGGCACGAGCGCCAGAAGATGCTCAAGCTCGCCTTCCCGATCGACGTGCACGCCGAACGGGCTGCCTCCGAGATCCAGTTCGGCCACGTGCACCGTCCGACGCACAGCAACACCTCGTGGGACGTGGCGCGCTTCGAGACCTGCGCGCACCGCTGGGTTCACGTGGGCGAGAGCGGCTGGGGCGTGGCCGTGGTCAACGACTCGACCTACGGTCACGACATCGGCCGCGCGACGCGGGAGTCCGGCGGGACGACGACGACAGTGCGCCTCTCGCTCCTGCGGGCCCCGGCCTACCCGGACCCGGAGGCCGACCAGGGCCGCCACCGGCTGCGTGTCGGACTCGTCGTCGGTGCCGGCATCCCCGAGGCCGTGCGTGAGGGCTACCGCATCAACCTCCCCCTGCGGCGGGTGACAGGCGCGGCCGTGCCCGACCCCCTGGTCCGGGTGGAGGGGTCGGAGGCCGTCGTCGTCGAGGCGGTCAAGATGGCCGAGGACCGGAGCGGTGACGTGGTCGTGCGCCTCTACGAGGCACACGGTGGTCGGGCGCAGGCTCGTCTCGTGCCCGGCTTCGACGTGGCCGAGATCGTCGAGACCGACCTGCTCGAGCGACCGCTCGAGGAAGGCTCGGTGCTGCTCGACGCCGACGGGCGGCTCTCGCTCCGCCCGTTCCAGCTCGCAACGCTCCGCCTGCGACGGGCGCGGTGACGGGCGCGGTGACGGGCGCGGTGACGGGCGCGGCCGTGCCGTGGTTCGGTCAGGCCACACACCGCGCCTGGCTCGACGACCACTGTCGGGACCTGCTCGCCTTCGGCGCGCAGTGCGCGGCACAGGGCGGGGGCGCATGGTGGCTCGACGATCGGGGACGCCCAGCTCCTGAGCGGGGACTGCACACGTGGATCACGGCACGCATGGTCCACGTCTACTCGCTCGGCGCACTCCTCGGGCTGCCAGGCAGCGGACCCGTCGCGGACGCCGCACTGGCCGGCCTCACCGGCCCGTTGCGCGACCCGGAGCACGGTGGGTGGTATCCCTCGCTCGACGCCACGGGCCGCCCTGCGACCGGCAAGGCGTGCTACGACCACGCGTTTGTCGTGCTCGCCGCATCGACGGCCACGGCGGCGGGGCGCCCCGGCGCCGCGCAGCTGCTGCGCGACGCACTCGCCGTCTTCGACACCCGCTTCTGGGACGCACACGAGCAGCTGCCTGTCGACCTCTGGGACACCGGCTTCGAGCAGCTCGACGGCTACCGCGGCATCAACGCGGCGATGCACTCGACCGAGGCGATGCTCGCCGCCTCCGACGTGCTGGCCCACGTTCTCGGGGACGGCGACACGGCCGCGACTTGCCGCGCGCGGGCACTCGGCATCCTCGACCGCGTCGCGGCCTGGGCCGCCGACAACGCGTGGCGCGTGCCGGAGCACTTCGACGACAGGTGGCAGGTGCAGCTCGAGCACCACGCCGACCGACCCGACGACCCGTTCAAGCCCTACGGGGCGACGGTCGGTCACGCCCTCGAATGGGCTCGGCTCATGCTGCACGGGGAGGCCGCCGCCTTCGCCGCAGGGGATGCCGCGTCGCCGGCGCTGCTCCGGGCCGCCGAGTCGCTCTTCGACCGTGCGGTGGCCGACGGCTGGGACGTCGACGGCAACCCGGGTTTCGTCTACACCACGGACTGGAGCGGAGCCCCGGTCGTGCGCGACCGCATGCACTGGGTGGCCGCCGAGGCCACCGCCACAGCGGCGGCGCTGCACCAGCGCACCGGACGGCAGGCCTACGCCGACCACTACGCCACGTGGTGGGACCACATCCGGCTGGCGCTCGTCGATGACGTGCACGGCTCCTGGCACCACCAGCTCGACGAGCACAACGTGCCCACCGACACCGTGTGGCCCGGCAAGGCCGACCTCTACCACGCCGTCGGCGCCACACTGGTCCCACGGCTGCCCCTGGCGCCGGCCGTGGCGGTCGCCGTGCGTCACGCGTGCTGGCTCTGACCCAGACCCAGACCCCGAGCCCGACCCGGAGCGACCCGGACCGACCCCACCGCGGCCGATGCGCTCGGTCCCCCGGGCGGCGCGGCCGTCAGCCCTCGGGCGACTCGTCCCAGACGTAGGCGGGGCGCAGCTCGACGGTGTCGCCCGGCCCGGCGAAGTTGACCGCGATCTCCTCCGCCCGCTCCCGGGACGCGACGTCGAGCAGGAAGAAGCCCGCGAGGTGCTCCTTGCTCTCGGCATACGGCCCGTCCGTGGCCACGGTGCCGTCGGCAGCCCAACGGTAGAGCCGGGAGGACGTGGGGTCGCCGAGGGCCTCGCCGCCCTTGAGCTCCCCGCTCTTCGAGAGCTCCTCGAGCATCGCGTCGAAGGCTGCGCCCCCGGCGTCGCGCTCCTCCTGAGGCCGGGCGAGCGCCTCGGCGACGAAGTCACCGGTCGGGTGCCCCCACGGCTGGGGGTTCGAGTGGATGAGGATGACGTACTTCATGGGTGGTCCCTTCGGTTCGCGAGCGGTCAGTCTGCCGCTTCGGGAGGGACGTCGGAGCCGACACGCCGTCCTCGACGTCAGGGCACGCGGTGGGTCCACTCCGGGGTCGCGAACTTCTCGTCGACGAGCCGCTGGGCGGCAGCCAGCTCGTCCGGCCGGTAGTCGGAGCCGCTCGAGCGGTAGCGACGCGCGAAGGACGCCGCGAACGACTCGAGGATGGCGTCACGCGTCATGCCCGTCTGCGAGCGCATCGGGTCGACCCGCTTGTTGGCCGACTTGGTGCCCTTGTCGCTCATCTTCTCGCGGCCGATGCGCAGCACCTCGAGCATCTTGTCGGCGTCGATGTCGTAGGCCATCGTCACGTGGTGGAGCACGGCGCCGGAGGCGAAGCGCTTCTGGGCAGCGCCGCCGATCTTGCCGCGGTCGCTCGCGATGTCGTTCAGGGGCACGAAGTGCGCGTCGACGCCGATGTCGGCGAGCGCCTCGATGACCCACTCGTCGAGGAAGGAGTAGGAGCGCTCGAAGCTCAGGCCCTCGACGAGCGAGGTCGGCACGGCGAGGGAGTACGTGATGGTGTTGCCCGGCTCCATGAACATCGCGCCCCCTCCGGAGACCCGACGCACGACGTCGATGCCGTGTCGTTGCGCGCCCTCCGGGTCGACCTCGTTGCGGACGGACTGGAAGGAGCCGATCACGACGAGCGGGCTGTCCCAGTCCCAGAAGCGCAGCGTCGGGGGCCGCTCCCCCGAGGCGACCTCGTGGGCGATGACCTCGTCGAGGGCGACGTGGAGGGCCGGGTCGAGCACGCGGGCCGGGATGACGTCGAAGTGGTGGTCGTCCCACCCGGTCGCCTTGCCGAGGGCGCGGCGGATCGCGATGCCGATCGACTCGGCGGTGAAGCCGATGAGCGACACGTCATCGGCGAGAGCGCCGGTGACGGCCCCGGCCAGCTGCTCGACACCGGCGTCGACGGGCATCCCCGTCAGCGCCGCGTTGATGTCGCCGAGCGCCTCGTCGGGCTCGAGGAAGAAGTCTCCGGACACGCTGACTCCCGCGAGCCGCCCATCCACCTCCTCGAGGTCGACCGCCACGAGCTTGCCACCGGGAACCTTGTACTCACCGCGCATGCCAGCCACAACACCACGCACCGCGTGCGTATGCCGGGTGCCTCCCTAGCGCGGCTGCCACCCCGTGCGCTCGGCCCAGTCCGTGGCGCGCTGCCACGCGCCCTCGAACCACGGCTCCTTGGCCGCCACGTAGTCCGACGTGCTCTCGTGGAGTGCGAGCAGGCGCCGCTTCTCGGCCGCGTAGACGTCCCGCTCAGCGGGCTCGTGGCGCAGCCAGTCTCGGAAGAGCAGCGCGAATCGCCAACCCGCAGAGCCTTTCTCGCGTACATGGACGTGGACATGGTTGTCCGGGTCGCACCCACCGAGGAAGCGTTTGAGCCACTCCGCAGGGTCGGCGCCACCGGGGTGGGGCGTGTCGGAGTGGATGCCGTGGTTGAAGACGTAGCCCGCGTCGGCGAAGGCTGCGCGCACGTCGTCACGGTCGGCGTCGGCGAGGTGGTGCACCCCGACCTGGACGTCGATGACGTCCTTGGCGACGAGGCCCGGCACGGACGTCGAGCCGATGTGCGACACCTCGGTGACGACGCCGGTGGCCGCGAGCGCCGCGGCGACTCGGGCGACGACGCGCTCGGCGCGGGGCTCCCAGTCGACGCGAGGCGCGACGATGACGTCGGCTGCCAGGTCCGAGCGGCGGGACCGGGTGCCGGCCGCGAGGTTGACGGCATACGGCTGCAAGCGCTCCGCCCACAACGCGTCGACGGCGCGCTCGAGCTCGTCCGGCGTGCCGGAGTTGTCGAGGACGACGTCGGCGACGGCGCGCCGCTGTGCGTCGGTGGCCTGCGCGGCGACGCGGTGTCGGGCGTCCTCCTCCGGGAGGCCTCGCTGCTCGACGAGCCTGCGCACCCGGGTCTCGACGTCGGCCTCGACGACGACGGTGAGGTGCTCGTGCACCCAGAGGCCGCGCTCGACGAGGAGGGGCATGTCGTAGACGGAGACACCGTCACGGGGAGCGGCGGCCCGCTGCCCGGCAACCCGGGACGCTATCGCGGGCCCGGTGATGGCGTCGAGGGCGTCGAGGGCGTCACGGTCGGGGAAGACGATGGCGGCCAGAGACCCCCGGTCGAGCGAGCCGTCGGCGCGGATCACACCCTCGCCGAAGCGCTCCCGAATTCCTTGCAGCGTCGGCTCGCCCGGCTCGACGACCTCACGCGCAACGGCATCGGCGTCGACGACGTGCGCGCCGAGCTCGCCCAGTCGACGCGAGACCGTGGACTTGCCCGAACCGATTCCTCCGGTGACCCCGACGCGTAGCATTCGGCCAGCCTAGGGGCCGTCGGGCCCGTGGACGTCTCAGGCCAGACGCGCGGGGAAGCCGCCCTTGGCCACCGGACCCCACCGGGTGGGGGTGACCCGGAGCAGCGACTTGCCCTGGTCGCGCATCGCCTGGCGATACTCCTCCCAGTCGGGGTGCTCGCCGGAGATGGCGCGGAAGTAGTCCACGAGGGGCTCGACGGACTCCGGGAGGTCGATGACCTCGCAGTCACCGTCCACCTGCACCCACTCGCCGCCGAAGTCGTCGGACAACACGAGGACGCTGACCTGGGGCCGGCGGCGGGCGTTGGCCGTCTTGGCCCGCTCGGGGTAGGTCGAGATGACGATGCGGCCCTGCTCGTCGACGCCGCCGGTGACCGGGGAGGCCTGCGGGCGGCCGTCCGAGCGCTGCGTCATGAGCACCATGGAGTGGCGGGGGCGCACGAAGTCGAGCATCGCCTCACGGTCGACGTCGGTGTTGGTGGCGATCTGCCGGGGCATGGTCAGTCCTCCTGGCTTCCGGTGCTGGCACGGTCGAAGGTCGCGACGAGCGCGTCGGCCAGCCACGCGGCATACATCGCGTGGGTCCACCCGCAGCGTCGCACGAGGCGGTCGTAGATCTCGGGGGCGGTCACGGTCCAGACGGTGTCGGTGAACCGCTCGCGGTCGAACCGGGTCGGGAGCCCGTGGGCCGCCTCGAGGGCTGTCAGGGCGTTCGTGTTGCCGACGCGGCGCTCGAGGTCGATCGTCGCGACGAACTCCTGCAGGCCCGTGTCACCGCCCGAGCCCTGGGCGAGGAGCACGCCGAGCAGCGGTCCGACGCGCTCGTAGATGATGGCGCACAGGGCGGCATACGCGCGCACGAAACCCTCGCGGTCCGGAGCCTGTGACATGGCCCGGAACTCCGGCCGCTCCTGCATGGCCACGGGGGCGTCGTCGCCGACGAGCAGCACGTCGTAGACGGCCTTGACGACCGACGCCTTGCCGCCAATGGCGTTGTAGACGGTCTGCGCGCTGACCCCGGCCGACGACGCGAGGGCGTTGACGGACATCGCGTGGTAGCCGTCGCGCAACAGGATGGCCCGGGCTGCGTCGATGACCCGGCGCCGGGTCGCCAGGGCCGCCTCCGCACGCGAGCGGTTGTCGTACGCCCGGTCTGTTGACATCGGTGCCCTTCGAAAAGCATCATGAGTTCGCTGGAACGGCGTTCTAGCGAATGGGTGGGGTCCAGGGGTCCCCATCCAGCTGCTGCACTCGCGGCTGCGACCGCTAGCTGCCGATCGCACGAGTGTGCCACGAGCGCCCCGGCTCCCGCCCGAAGGGGCAACGGAGGGGGAGCGAGGGGCCGGACCACGGTCCGGTCCCTCGCTGCCGCGAGGGGTCAGGTGGAGGCGCGTGACAGCGCCGAGGCGGCCCGGTCGGGATAGTCGGTGACGAGCCCGTCGACCCCTGCCCGGACGAGCTCGACCATGCGCGCGGGGTCGTTGACCGTCCACGGCAGCACGGCGAGTCCCGCCGTGTGGGCCCGCTCGACGAGGCCCTCGTCGACGAGCTCGTGCGCCGGCGAGATCACCTGCGCCCCGACGGCGACGGCGCCGTCGCACATGTCGTGCGACTCCCCCACCACGACGCTGCCCGTCCACGGGCTTCCCGGCACCCACGTCTCCGGCGCCACGAGTGCGGAGCGGAGCACGCCCGGTGCGAGCTCCGCCGAGAGCTCGAGGACCGCCCAGTCGAAGGAGTGCACGAAGCACTGGCGCTCGAGCCCCGCCGCGTGCACGCTCGCGAGCACGCCTTCGAGCAGTCGACGCCGGCCCGCCGACTCCGCGGCGTCGCGCGGGTCGATCTTGAGCTCGATCGTCCACCACACGTCCGGAGCACGCTGCAGCCCGTGGGCCAGGACCTCCCCGAGCGTCGAGATGCGGGCGCCCGGCGCAGGACGCTGGTCCGGGAAGCCCTCCAGCGTCCGGCTGCCCACGTCGACCGTGCGCAGCTGCTCCAGCGTCAGGTCGGCGACCCGGGCCCCGACGAGGTCGCGCCCGGTCGGGAGGCACTTCTCCGGCAGCAGCACGGCGTCGTGCCAGACGACGACCTCGCCGTCCGCGGTGAGCCGGACGTCGAGCTCGACTCCGGTCACGCCCGCGTCGTAGGCGGCCCCGAAGCCGGCGAGCGTGCTCTCCACGACGAGGCCCCGGGCCCCGCGATGGCCCTCGACGTCGAACCGGCCGGCGGCCCAGGGACCGGGGCGTGCGGGCATCTCAGGCCTCGATCCGCTCGCCCGACCCGGCGTCGAAGAGGTGCACCTCGCCACGGTTCGGCTCGACGTGCACGACGTCCCCGACCCGCAGGTGGGTGCGCTTGTCGAGGCGGACCGTGACCCGATCCGCCGTCTCGTCGGCATCGACCGGACGGCCGTAGACGAACGACTCCGCCCCGAGCGACTCGACGAGCTCGACGTTGAGCGCCACCGACGTCGCGCCCGGGCCCTGCTCCGGCGTCCCGACGACGTGCCACGACTCGGGGCGCAGGCCCACGACGACCTTCTCGCCCGCCCGACCGGCCACCGCGCGGTCGAGGGGCACGTCGACGCCGTGCACGCGGGCGACGCCCTCCCGGACGACGGACTCGACGAGCGAGATCGCCGGTGACCCGATGAAGGCCGCGACGAAGGTGTTGACCGGGTGGTCGTAGAGCCGCTCCGGGGTGTCGACCTGTTGCAGCTTCCCGTCGCGCAGCACCGCGACGCGGTGACCCATCGTCATGGCCTCGACCTGGTCGTGGGTGACGTAGACCGTCGTGATGCCGAGACGACGCTGGAGGCCGGCGATCTGCGAGCGGGTGGACACCCGGAGCTTGGCGTCGAGGTTGGACAGCGGCTCATCCATGCAGAAGACCTTGGGGTTGCGCACGATGGCGCGGCCCATGGCGACGCGCTGGCGCTGGCCGCCGGACATCTGGCCCGGCTTGCGGTCGAGGAGCTGCTCGAGCTCGAGGATCTTCGCGGCCTCGGTGACGCGCTGCCTCGTCTCCGACTTGCTCACCTTGGCGTTGTCGAGCGCGAAGGCCATGTTCTGGGCCGCGGTCATGTTGGGGTAGAGCGCGTAGCTCTGGAAGACCATGGCGATGTCGCGGTCACGCGGCCGCACACCCTTCTGGTCGTGCCCGTCGACGAGGATCCGCCCTCCGTCGATCGGCTCGAGGCCGGCGAGCATGCGCAGCGTCGTCGACTTGCCGCAGCCCGAGGGCCCGACGAGGACGAGGAACTCACCGTCGGCGATGTCGAGCGTGATGCCGTCGACGGCGGGGGTGTCGTCCTTGGAGAACCGACGAGTTGCCTCGTCGAAGTACACGGTTGCCATGTGCTGGCCTCTCGGGTCGTTCTGGTCGGGTCCGGAATGCCGTCCGGCGGCTCCGTGCGGAACGCGCCGGACGGCATACGACCGGGTCGTGCAGTACGTCAGGCGCTGAGCTTGCTCTTGATCTGCGAGTCGAAGACCTGCTGGCTGTCGGCGTCGAGACCCTTGAAGACCGTTGCCACGTCCTGGCCCTGGACGATCTGGTCGAGGCCCTTGCCGATGCGTGCCCCGCCGCCGGGCAGGAGCACGCGCGCGTTGTCCTGGGACCGCGTCTTGGGCAGCTGCTCGATGGCCGTCTTGGCGTTCGGGTTCTTTGCGAGGAACGCCTTCTCCGCCGGCAGGTCGACAGCCGACTTGCGCACGGGCATGTAGCCGGTGGCCTGCGTGAAGGTGACGGTGTTCTGCGCGTTCGTCAGGAACTCGATGAACTTCAGGGCGTTCTTCTTGCGCTCGTCGGAGATGTTCGCCGGGATGCCGACGCCGGCGCCGCCGGTGGGGCAGTTGCCCTCACCGGGCAGGAACGCCGTGCCGAACTGGAACTTCGCGTCCTTGGCGACACCGCCGAGCGAGCCGGTCGACATCATGCTGCAGCCGACGATGCCGGCCGTGAAGTCGGGCGCCGGGTCCTTCGAGAGCTTGAGGAAGCCGCTCTTGGCGAGGTTCTGCAGGTAGGTGCCGGCCTTGACGGTGTTGGGGTCCGAGAAGGTGGGCGTCCACTCCTTGGAGTAGGCGCCGCCGTAGCCCCACACCATGTTCTGGAAGACCCAGTCGAGGTAGTTCGAGCCGTCGGGGAGCTCCATGACGATCTTGTCCGAGCCCGCCGCCGCCTTGAGCTTCGGTGCCCACGTGAGGAACTCGTCCCAGTCCTTCGGCCCGCGGTCCTCGAGGCCGGCAGCCTTCCAGAGGTCCTTGTTGTAGTAGAAGAGCGGCGTGGACCGCGCGAACGGCAGGGCATAGTGCTTGTCGCCCAGGTTGTAGTCGTTGTAGAGCGCGTCGACGTAGTCGCTGGTGTCGATCTTGGCCGACGACAGCAGCTCGTCCATCGGGGCGAGCTGCTTGTTGAGCGCGAAGTTGAACCACGTGACGTCGGAGACGACGACCACGTCCGGCAGCTGGCCACCGGCCAGGGAGGCGTTGAACTTCTGCGCGACCTCCTCGTAGTTCTTGCCGGCGTCGACGAGCTTGACCTTGAGGCTCGGGTTCGCGGCCTCGAACGCCTTGATGATCGCCTGCTCCACCGACTTGCTGTTGCCGGGGTGGTTGCTCCAGAACTCGACGGTGTTGCTCGAGCCGCCTCCGCCGCCCGTCGACGGGGCGGTGCCGGTGCCGGCGCACGCGGAGAGCCCGGCGATGCCGGCAGCACCGGCGAGGCCGAGAAATCCTCGGCGTGAGAACTCGTTCATGGATGGTGCCTTTCCCTGTGGTGGTGGGTTGGGTCGGTGGGACGTGGATGAACGGCGAATCGCGCTGCAGCAGCTGCGGGTTCAGCTCTTGACAGCCCCGGCGGTGAGTCCCTTGATCATCTGTCGCTGGAGGAAGAGGAACAGCACGAGGATCGGCAGCATCGCCAGCACGGTGCCGGCCATGACCGGGCCCCAGTTCGTGACGCCGTCGTTGTTCTGCAGAAACGTCAGGCCGACTGGCAGGGGCGCCGTCGTCTCGTCGTCGGACATGAGGAACGGCCAGAGGTACTCGTTCCACTCGTTGACGACCGTGATGAGGGCGAAGGCGACGAGCGTCGGCCACGACATCGGCAGGACCACGCGCCAGAGCAGCTTCATCGGGCCGGCTCCGTCGAGGCGCGCCGCCTCGATGATCTCGCCGGGCAGGTTGAGGAACTGGTTGCGCATGAGGAAGGTGCCGAACGCGACGCCCGCCAGCGGGATGATGATGCCCTGGTAGGTGTTGCGCCAGCCCAGCTGCGCGACGAGGGCGTAGTTGCTGATGACGGTGATCTGGTTGGGCACCATGAGGGCCGCGATGACCACGAGGAAGACGATGGAGCGTCCGGGAAAACGCAGCAGCGACAGGGCGTACGCGCTGAGAACGCCCAGGACGATCTTCGCGACCGACGTCGCCGACGTGATGATGACCGAGTTTCGGACGTAGTCGAAGAACGGGATGCGGGTCGTCAGCTCGCTGTAGTTCGCGCCGGTCGCCGGGTTGGGCCACCACTGGGCGGGGCGGACGTAGATGTCGCCACGCTCCTTGAAGGACGTGATGAGGATCCAGAAGAGCGGGACGGCGACGACGAGGACGATGAGGACCATGCCGGCGTATCCCGCTGCCGTCCAGGCGGGCCCGCGGTGGTGCGTCGAGGCTTCGACGTTGTGCGCCGCGCGGCGTCGCCGGCGCCGCGCGGGCACCTCAGGGGCTTTCTCCTCGTCGAGGTCCTCGACGACCGTGGACGTGCTCATGCCTGCTTCCCCCTGTCCATGAACCGCACCTGCACGACCGTCACGGCGAGCAGGATGACGAACATGACGGTGGCGACGGTGGCGCCGTAGCCGGCGCGCTGGTTGACGAACGTCTCCTGGTAGACCTGGTAGACGAGGGTGGTCGTGCCGTTGCCCTGGGGGCCGCCCCGGGTCATGACGTTGATGATGTCGAAGACCTGGACCGAGCTGAGCAGCACCGTGATCGAGAGGAAGAACGTCGTCGGGCGCAGCTGCGGCATGAGGACACGCCGGAAGCGCGTCCAGGCGGAGGCGCCGTCGATCTCGGCCGCCTCGTCGAGATCGGCCCGTCGCCCCTGGAGCGCCGCCAGGTAGATGACGAACGTGTAGCCGAGGTTCTTCCAGATGTAGGTGACCGTCACCATGAACAGCGCCCAGCCCGGCTGCTGGTAGAAGTCCGGCGACGCGACGCCGATCCGCGCGAGCAGGTCCCGGACGAGCCCGAACTGCGGGTCGAACACGAACTGGAAGGCGATCCCGATCGCCGCCCCCGAGATGACGAAGGGAGCGAAGACGACCGACCGCACGAGGTTGCGACCCCGGAGCTTCTGGTCGAGCAGGAGCGCGAGCCCCAGGCCGAGCGCCATGGAGATGCCGACCGTCGCAACGGTGAAGACCACCGTGTTGCGCACGATGATCTTCGTGTCGTCCCGCCCGAACCACTCGATGTAGTTCGACAGCCCGACGGGGTTGGCGACGGGCGAGGAGATGTTCCAGTCCGTGAACGACAGCCGGATGTTGTCGAGGAGCGGGCGGTAGGTGAAGACGATGAGCAGGACGAGGTTGGGCAGGAGCAGGAGCGCCGCGAGCGTCCACTCCCAGGCCCGTCCGCTCGAGCGCCGCGGCGGCGGCCCCACCTCCGGCGGCGGCCCCACCTCGGGCGCGGGGCTGCGGGGTTCGGTCAGCGATGACTGCACCCGGCCAACCTAGCGGCGCGGATGCACCGAGAGCGGCTTTGCCACGTCCGGCATTCAACGCGTGTCTGAACTCCTGGCGTGGGGCCCTCAGCCCTCACCGCAGCCGGGACGCGGAGAAGCCCCGGACCCTGTGGGGTCCGGGGCTTCTCCAGAGCGGTCAGCCCTGAGCGGTGGGGCTCAGTTGCCGGTCAGCTTCTCACGCAGCGCCGCGAGCGCCTCGTCCGAAGCCAGGGTGCCCTCGACGGGAGCCGGAGCGTTGCGCGGAGCGCGCTCGCCACGGTCACCACGGTCTGTGTCACCGGCCTCGGCGACGTCACCGGTCGCGGACGAGTACGACGTCGCGGAGCCGGCGTTGGCCGCAGCCTCGGCGTCGGCCTTCGTCGCGGCGTCGACCTGCGCCTTGTGGGCCTCCCAGCGGGCGTGGGCCTCGGCGTACTGACGCTCCCACTTCTCGCGCTGGGCGTCGAAGCCCTCGAGCCACTCGTTCGTCTCCGAGTCGAAGCCCTCGGGGTACTTGTAGTTGCCCTGCTCGTCGTACTCGGCGGCCATGCCGTAGAGTGTCGGGTCGAACTCCGACGCCGAGACGGCCTGGTCGTTCGCCTGCTTGAGCGACAGCGAGATGCGACGACGCTCGAGGTCGATGTCGATGACCTTGACGAAGATCTCGTCGCCGACGTTGACGACCTGCTCCGGCAGCTCCACGTGGCGCTCGGCCAGCTCGGAGATGTGCACGAGGCCCTCGATGCCGTCCTCGACGCGAACGAACGCACCGAAGGGGACGAGCTTGGTGACCTTGCCGGGGACGACCTGGCCGATGGCGTGCGTGCGAGCGAAGTGCTGCCACGGGTCCTCCTGCGTCGCCTTCAGCGACAGGGAGACACGCTCACGGTCCATGTCGACGTCGAGCACCTCGACGGTGACCTCGGTGCCGACCTCGACGACCTCGGACGGGTGGTCGATGTGCTTCCACGACAGCTCGGAGACGTGGACGAGACCGTCGACGCCGCCGAGGTCCACGAACGCACCGAAGTTGACGATCGAGGACACGACGCCCGAACGGACCTGGCCCTTCTGGAGCTCCTTGAGGAACGTCGTGCGCACCTCGGACTGCGTCTGCTCGAGCCAGGCACGGCGCGACAGGACCACGTTGTTGCGGTTCTTGTCGAGCTCGATGATCTTGGCCTCGATCTCCTTGCCGACGTACGGCTGGAGGTCGCGGACACGGCGCATCTCGACGAGCGAGGCGGGCAGGAAGCCGCGGAGGCCGATGTCGAGGATGAGACCACCCTTGACGACCTCGATGACGGTGCCGGTGACGACGCCGTCCTCTTCCTTGACCTTCTCGATCGTGCCCCAGGCGCGCTCGTACTGCGCACGCTTCTTGGACAGGATCAGACGGCCTTCCTTGTCCTCCTTCTGGAGGACGAGGGCCTCGACCTCGTCACCGACCTTGACGATCTCGCCGGGGTCGACGTCGTGCTTGATGGACAACTCGCGCGAGGGGATGACGCCCTCGGTCTTGTATCCGATGTCGAGCAGGACCTCGTCCCGGTCGACCTTGACGATCACACCCTCGACGATGTCGCCGTCGTTGAAGTCCTTGATGGTGGCGTCGATCGCCGCAAGGATGTCTTCCTGAGAGCCGATGTCGTTGATCGCAATCTCAGGCGCGGTCTTCTCGACCGTGTTGGCAGTCATGTAGTAGGAACTCCGATTGTGGACGGTTAGATTGGTGACCTCGCGACGGCGACCTGACGGCCCGCGCCCCGATGCCTTGTGGACAGGTTTACAACTGATCGTGCGCACACGAATGTGCTCGGCAATCCTATCCGCGCTGTCAGTACCCGGTCAAAAGAGAGCACGTATGCCGTGAGCACGCCCACCGAGGCCACCCGACGTCCCGCTCCCCCGGCCGAGACGGCCACGGCCAACCGAACGTGGTGGGACCGGGAGGCCACGTCGTACTACGTCGAGCACGGGTCGTTCCTCGGGGACACCGACTTCGTCTGGGGCCCCGAGCGCCTGCGCGAGGAGGACGCGCGCCTGCTCGGCGACCCTGCCGGCACGGTGGTCCTCGAGATCGGCGCCGGCTCCGGCCAGTGCTCGCGCTGGCTGGCCGCCCACGGCGCGACCGTCGTGGCCACCGACCTGTCCGCAGGCATGGTCGCGACCGGGGTTGCCGTCAACGACAGCCTCGACACCGCCCTCGACGCCACCGTCCACGTGCCGTTCGTGCAGTGCGACGGCCGTGCCCTCCCCTTCGCCGACGCGTCCTTCGACACGGTCTTCACGGCATACGGCGTCGTGCCGTTCGTCGCAGACTCCGACGTCGTCATGGCGGAGGCCGCCCGGGTGCTGCGGCCCGGCGGGCGGTTCGTCTTCTCGACGACCCACCCCGTGCGGTGGGCCTTCCCCGACGATCCGGGGCCGGGCGGCCTCACCGCCCGCCACTCGTACTTCGATCGCACCCCGTACGTCGAGCAGGACGACGCGGGGCGGGCGACGTACGTCGAGCACCACCGCACGCTCGGGGACCGGGTGCGCGAGATCTCGGCCGCCGGGCTGGTGCTCGTCGACCTCGTGGAGCCGGAGTGGCCCGTGGGGCACGAGGAGCCCTGGGGCGGGTGGTCGCCGCTGCGCGGGCGCGTCATCCCCGGGACGGCGATCTTCGTCTGCCGCAAGCCCCGCTGAACGATCTGCGAAGAGGAAACGGCAGGAGGCCACGAACCGGTCCCGGTTCGTGGCCTCCCGACAACAGCGGTCAGAGGAAGCGTCGCCTCAGCAGCACCGAGCCACCCGCGAGGCCGAAGACGCCTGCGGCGGCAGCCGCGCGACCGGCGTTCGCAGAACCTTCTCCGTCGACACCCGCGAGCTCGTAGGAGTACGCCGTCGCACCGGCCGCACCCTCGGGGGCGCCGTAGGCCATGCCCTCGGCCTTGGCGCGCCGGGCACCGACCTCGATGAGGGCGTACTTCTCGCCGTAGTCCGCCGCCGTCGCCTTGCCGGCCTCGACGAGCTTCTTCGTCCCCTCGTCGGACAGGCGCTGAGCCCCGTCCTTGAGCTGTGGCGCGCCCGCGGCGGCGTCCGACAGACCCGCGGCCAGCTGGCTGGTGCCGTCGGCCGCATCGGCGAGGCCGTCGGACAGCTGACCGGCGCCGTCCTTGAGCTTGGCGGCCCCGTCATCGAGCTGTCCTGCGCCGTCCGCCAGCGTGCCGATTCCGGCATCGAGCTGGCCGGCGCCGGTCGCCAGGTCACTGGACCCGTTCGCGAGCTTGGCGGCACCTGCCCCGAGGTCCTTGGCCCCCGTCGCGACCTGCGAGGTCCCACCGTGGACCTGGTCCGCCCCGACCGTGAGCTGGTCGATGGCGTCGAGCAGGTCGAGACCACCGAGACCGAGCTGGTCCACGCCGTCCTGGAGGCCGTTGACGCCACCGCGCAGCGTGAGGTTCTTCGGCGTGTCCTTCGGCCCTCCGATGCCGCCCTGCACCTTCCCGACGACACCGTCGACGAGCGTGGACACGCCGGTGTCGACGAGGTCGACGCCTTCGAGCAGGCCGGGCACCTTGGGGTCGCAGACGGACAGCGTCGTGTTGCTCAGCCCGCACTCGACCCTGGCGAGACCGAAGGCGGCGTCACTGAGCTTGCCCTTGAGCTGGCCCAGGCCATCGGACACCTGGCCGAGGCCGGGCGACACCTTGGCCAGACCTGCCGAGACTTGGTCGAGTCCGCCGGAAGCGGTCCCGGTCTTCGTCCTGAGGTCGGTCAGTCCCGACTGGACCTGCGCCAGGATCCCTTTGCACGTGTCCCCACAGTCGACGATCTTCGCCAACGCGACGCCGCCAGCGAGCTGGTCGATGCCGCCGCCGGCGGAAAGGGCGTCGTCCAGGCCTGAGCGCACCTGGTCGACTCCGGCCTTGGACTGGTCCACACCGGCTTTGGACTGGTCGACGCCGCCCTTGAGCTGGTCGAGGCTCCCGCCGCTCTTGGTGGCCTCCGCCAGCCCGGCGCGGATCTGGTCGACGCCGTCGATGAGCGTGCCTTCCTGGCCCTTGGCTCCGAGGCCCGCACGGAGCTTGGCGATGCCGGCGTGGAGCGGCTTCGCCTGCTCGGGGAGCCCGCCGACGCCGTCGTAGAGCTGGGTCAGGCCGGCATCGACCCGGTCGAGGCCGTCGGCGACCTGGGCGAGACCGTCCAGCAGCTGGGGCGCCTGGTCGCCGACCTGGTGCAGACCGCCGGCAACCTGGGCGGCACCGCCGTCGACCTGCGCGGCCCCACCGCTCAGCTTCTTCGCGCCGGCGTCGAGCTGGCCGGCCCCGCCGGCGACCTGGCTGGCTCCGTCGGCGACCTTGGACGAGCCGTCCTTCGCCACCCCGGCGCCGGAGCGCAGCTTGGACGTGCCGTCCTTGAGCTGGCCGGCACCGCTGGCGAGCGTGCGTGACCCAGGCAGGGCCTGGGCCCCGAGACCCGCGTCGAGCTTCTTCGCACCGTCGCGCAGCTGGATGAGACCGGCGAGCATCGTGCTCGCCCCGTCGCGGAGCTTGAGCAGGTTGGCGTCGATCTCGGTGGCACCGGCGGTCAGGGTCGCACCGGTCGTGGCACCACTCTTGTAGCTCGCGGCCCCGCCCTTGAAGGACGGGCTGTCGAGCGGGCTCACCGGCAGCGCCGACACGTTGGCCTTGGGCAACGTGCCGTCGACGATGTCGGCCGCGTAGCCGAAGGTCGCGGTGGGCGTGCCGATGGGGCCGAAGAGCGTCATGGTGAAGGTCAGCTTCGTCCCGCCTCGACCGTCGCCGGCGACGTTGGCCTCCTTGGAGCTGACGTTCGTGAAGGTGTCGGGCAGGGTCGTCGTGAGCGAGCCGACCATCGGGATGACGACGCTCTGGGTTGCAGAGGCACTGTGGCCGGTGCCGTCGTCGAAGGTGATGACCTGAGGGGTCCCGGTGACGTTCTTGACGGCGTAGCGGACCTCGAGATGACCGCTGCGGCCCAGGACGTCACCGGGCTCGACGGGCCGGCCGTCGAGCAGGTAGGTGACCTGCACCTCGAGCGGCAGCTTCTTCGTGAAGTCGCTGAGGGTACGAAGCTGCTGCTCGCCGTCGACGTCGAAGTGGCCGAGCATGACGCCGTCCTTGACCTCGAAGGCGCCGAAGCCGTCGAGGTTGCGCAGGCCCTGCGCCTCGACCGGGTTGCGCAGGTCGACGGTGCCCCGGCCCTTCATCGCGACCTGCTCGTAGACACGGGCGACGTCGACCTTGCCCGACGCGTCGAGGTAGGCCTGCACCGTCTCCGTGTTGGACACCTGCACCGAGCCGTCACCGGCGGCGGCCGCCGGTGACGCAGCGAGCAGGAGAAGCGTGGGCATGGCCGCCAGTCCGGCGACCATGGTGGCGAGGGTCCGCTTGCTCATCGGGTGGCTCCTGTCATGAGGCCATCGAGATCGGTGGCGGTGTCGGAGTCCGGTGAAGACTCCTCGACCCGTTCGGCCGACGAACGATGCCGGGGGGGCGAGTGCGACGGGTTCGCCTGCGGCGCAAGCAGGTTCGTTGACAGGTAACCGAGACCGACGGCGAGGAGCACCGTCGTGGCCGCGGCCGGGGACTCGCTGAGGAACTGCGACGGAGCGTTGGTGTACACCGACTCGTAGGCGCCCACGATCGAGGCGGCACCGACCAGACCACTCCACAGCGGCAGGCGGCCACGACTCGCCGCGGTGACGACCGCGATGAGTGCCACGACGACGAACGCCGCGACGGCGCGACCGGCCGACGAGTCGGGCAGCTCGGCGGCACGCAGCCCGAAGCCGAGCCAGGCGAGGAGGAAGCCCGCGAGGAAGCCGGCCACCTTTCCCCAGGTGGAAGCGTGTGGGACGAGCCCGAGAACACCACCGAGTGCCGCGCCGAGAAGGGCGACGTGCTCGAGGTCGAGACCGAGCACGCTGCTCAGCCCGATGATGACCGCCGCGAAGACGGCGAGACACAGACCTGTGACCAGGCTTCTGACCATGTCCACCTCACAGTAAAAGCACCCGTCTCCGTTGGCGGGTGCAAGTTACCGGTCAGTATGTCCGTGGGGGTCGATCACGGTGCGACAAATGGGACAAGAAGCCCAGCTGTTTCCAAACCGTGATCTAAGGGATGTTTCGAACCGCCCTCTCCGGGGTGGCGGGTGACGGCCTAGTGCGCCGCGTCGTGCCAGGAGTGCCCGACCCCGACGTTGATGTCGAGCGGCACGTCCAGCTCGGCGGCATGACCCATCTCGTGGCGGACCAGCTTCTCGACGTCGTTGCGCTCGCCGGCCGCCACCTCGAGGACGAGCTCGTCGTGGACCTGGAGCAGGATGCGGGACTTCGCCCCGGCCGCGACCAGCGCCCGGTCCACCCCGATCATCGCGACCTTCATGATGTCGGCGGCCGAGCCCTGGATCGGGGCGTTGAGCGCCATCCGCTCGGCCATCTCGCGGCGCTGGCGGTTGTCGGAGGTCAGGTCGGGCAGGTAGCGGCGACGGCCGAACATCGTCGCGGTGTAGCCGGTCCCCCGGGCCTCGGCGACGACCTCCTTGAGGTAGTCGCTGACGCCACCGAAGCGCTCGAAGTAGCCGTCCATGAGCCCGCGCGCCTCCTCGGTGCTGATGGTCAGCTGCTTGGACAGGCCGAAGGCCGACAGGCCGTAGGCGAGGCCGTAGGACATCGCCTTGACCTTGGAGCGCATGGCGGACGTGACGTCGTCGGGCTCGACGCCGAACACCTTCGAGCCGACGAACTTGTGGAGGTCCTCACCGGTGCGGAAGGCCTCGATGAGCCCCTCGTCGCCGGAAAGGTGCGCCATGACGCGCATCTCGATCTGCGAGTAGTCGGCCGACATGAGCGCGTCGTAGCCCTCGCCGACGACGAAGAGCTCGCGGATGCGACGCCCCTCCTCGGTGCGGATCGGGACGTTCTGGAGGTTCGGCTCGGTGGAGCTGAGCCGGCCCGTGGCCGCGATGGTCTGAAGGTAGGTGGTGTGGATGCGGCCGTCGTCGGCCACCGACTTCTGCAGTCCCTCGACCGTGACGCGAAGGCGCGCCGCGTCACGGTGACGCAGCAACGCCTCGAGGAAGGGGTGCTCGGTCTTGGTGAAGAGGTCGGTCAGCGCGTCGGCATCGGTGGTCCAGCCGGTCTTCGTCTTCTTCGTCTTCGGCATGCCGAGGGTGCCGAAGAGCACCTCCTGAAGCTGCTTGGGCGAACCGAGATTGATCTTCTCGCCGCCGATCGCGTCCCAGGCGTCCTGCTGGGCCTGCGCGACCTTGGCCGCGAAGTCGCCCTCGAGGGAGTCGAGGCCCGGCACGTCGACGGCGATGCCGGTGCGCTCCATGCGGGCCAGGACGTCGACGAGCGGGATCTCCACCTCTGCCAGGAGCTGCTCGCCGCCGGTGGCGGCGACCTGCTCGTCGAGCACGGCGGCGAGGTCACGCACGGCCGTCGCGCGCACCATCTCCTTCTGGGCGGCCTGCTCGTCGGCGTCGCCGCCGAAGTCGAGCATGCCCTGGCCGTCGGTCGGGGCCGACCCGCTCAGCTCGCGGTGCAGGTTGCGCAGCACGAGGTCGTCGAGGTGGTAGGTGCGCTGGTCCGGCTTGACGAGGTATGCCGCGAGCTGGGTGTCGCTCGTCAGCCCACCGAGAGACCAGCCGCGGGCGGCGAGCGCCTCGATCGGACCCTTGGCGTCGTGCATCGCCTTCGGGCGCGTGGCGTCCTCGAGCCAGGCGCCCAGCGCGGCCTCGCCCTCCGGGGTCAGCGTCTGCAGGTCGATCCACGCGGCACTGCCTCCTGGGGCCGCCACGGCGATCCCGCTCGCGTCGCCGGTGCCGCGGGCCCAGGTGCCGGCGACGGACAGACCGGAACGCTCGTCCGCCGCGAGATGCTCGGCCACCCACGCGGGCACGGCCTCGGGGGCCAGCACCTGCCCGTCGACGTCGAAGCCCTCCTCGGCCTCGGGCGCGGCTGCCTCGACGGTCGCGAAGAGGCGGTCGCGCAGGACGCGGAACTCGAGACCGTCGAAGACCGTGTGGACCTCCTCGCGGTTCCACTGGCTGCGCTGGAGGTCCTCGATCTCGACGCCGACCGGGCTGTCCTTGACGAGCTGGTTGAGGCGCCGGTTGCGCAGCACCTGGTCGAGGTGGTCACGCAGCGACTGACCCGCCTTGCCGGGGATCTTGTCGATGCTCGCGACGATGCCGTCGAGGTCGCCGTACTGGGTGATCCACTTCGCGGCGGTCTTGGGGCCGACCCCGGGCACGCCGGGAAGGTTGTCGGAGCTCTCCCCGACCATGGCCGCGAGGTCGCTGTAGCGGGTCGGGGGAACGCCGTACTTCTCCTCGACCTCCTTGGGACCCATGCGCCACACCTCGGAGACGCCGCGGACGGGGTAGAGGATCGTGACCCGGTCGGAGACGAGCTGGAACGTGTCACGGTCACCCGAGCAGATGAGGACGTCGACGTCCTTGGCCTCGGCCTGCGTGGCGATCGTCGCGATGATGTCGTCGGCCTCGTAGCCGTCGAGCTCGATGAACGTGATGCGCAGCGCGTCGAGGATCTCCTTGACGAGCGGGATCTGCCCCTGGAACTCGTCGGGAGTGCGGGCGCGGCCCGCCTTGTAGTCCGAGTACTCCTCGGTGCGGAACGAGTGGCGCGCCTTGTCGAAGGCCACCACCACGTGCGTCGGCTCCTCGTCGCGCAGCATGTTGATGAGCATCGAGGTGAAACCGTAGACGGCGTTGGTGTGCTGCCCGGTGCTCGTGGAGAAGTTCTCGGCGGGGAGCGCGAAGAACGCGCGATAGGCCAGCGAGTGTCCGTCGAGGAGGAGAAGTCGGCTCACACCGGAAGCCTAGTGGCGCCCACCGACGCCACGATGCGCGGCACCGAGCCGGCCTGGATGGACGGCCACCACGCGGGTCTTCGGGGGCGCACGGGGGCGAAGCCCCCGTGGGCGCATACGATCGCGCCCATGACTGACTCTTCGACGCAGGCGGCCGGCCAGACCCTCGACGACATGCGGTCCATGGCCGAGGGCACGCTCCTCGAGCGCATGCAGATCGAGCTGACGGAGGTGTCTCCGGACCGCCTCGTCGCGACGATGCCCGTCGCGGGCAACACCCAGCCGTACGGCCTGCTCCACGGCGGCGCGAGCGTCGTCCTGGCAGAGACGCTCGGCTCGATCGGCGCCCAGCTCCACGCCGGGCCGGGACGGGTGGCGGTCGGCCTCGACATCAACGCCACCCACCACCGCGCCGCCCGGGCGGGCGTCGTGACCGGCACGGCGACCCTGCTCAGCGCCGGGCGCACGCTGGTCAGCTACGACGTCGTCGTCACCGACGAGGACGGCAGGCGCCTCTGCACCTCGAGGATCACCTGCCTGCTGCGGGACGTAGCCCCCGGGGCCTGACGGACGAGCAGCAGAGGAGCCCGGTCAGCCGGCGATCTTCGGGTCGTGCCGCGGCGCCCGCGCCCTCGCCCGCAGGTCACGGCGACGCTGCAGCAGGTCGAGCGACACCCGCTGGGGTCGCGGTTCCCCCGCCAGCTTGCGCTGGAGCGCCGCGGAGGACGCCACGCGACGCACCGTCTCGGGGGCGAAGCCGAGACGCGCGAAGAAGCGGTTTGCCTCGCGGTCACCTGCGGGAACCGCACTGGCGAGGTGCTCGCAGCCCTGACGGTCTGCGTAGCGGCTGGCCGACGAGAGCAACGAGCGCCCGATGCCCTGGCGGCGGAAGTCCGGGTGCACGAAGAGCATGTCGATCGACACGCACGGCGAGTCGACGAGCAAGCTCCGTGTCGAGTCCGCGAGGACGACGTAACCCGCCGGACGATCATCGATGAACGCGATGAAGGCGCAGATGTCGTTGCGCTGCAAGGCATTTCGCAGGGTGCCGTCGAGCGCGAGGCGCTGGGCGGCCTCCGGGGTGGTTCCCCCCTCGATCCGGTGCGTGATCCACAGTTCGATGAACTGCGAGTGCAACCCCTCGTCGACGCGCTGAACCGAGACCACTGCTCGCCCCATCATTCCTCCCGTTCCAGCCCTGAGGTCACCCGGCTGAGACTACGACCATAGACGCTCGGACGGAAGAGGAATCGGCAGGTCGCTCCTCCCGGAGGTGGGTGCCACGACCGCCGTCGTGGCACCCCCCTTCGGATTCCGAAGCGGCCTCTGCGCCGGTATGCCGTGTGGCCGCCGACGCGGAGAAGGCGCCTAGACGTCACCGCCGAGGTAGGCCGCCTTGACGGCGGGGTCGTCGGCGAGCTCCCGGCCCGTGCCCTCCCGGACGATCTCGCCCGTCTCGAGGATGTAGGCGCGGTGCGACCGCTTGAGCGCCTGGGCGGCGTTCTGCTCGACGAGCAGCACCGTGGTGCCCTGGCTGTTGATCTCCGTCACGATGTCGAAGATCTGCTGGATGAGCTTCGGCGCCAGACCCATCGAGGGCTCGTCGAGCAGCAGCAGTCTCGGCTTGGCCATGAGTGCACGGCCCATCGCGAGCATCTGCTGCTCCCCGCCCGACATCGAGCCGGCGGCCTGGTTGCTGCGCTCCTTGAGGCGTGGGAAGAGCTCGAAGACGCGCTCGAGGTCGTCCTTGACCGCTTTGCTCTTGCGGTCCGGGCGCGCGTAGGTGCCCATCTCGAGGTTTTCCATGACCGTCATGCCGACGAAACACCCGCGGCCCTCAGGCGACTGCGAGATACCGAGGACCGGCCGCTCGTGGGAGGGCGTGTGGGTGATGTCCTTGCCGTTGAAGAAGACCGTGCCGGCCCGCACCGGGCGCAGGCCCGAGACGGTCTTCATCGTCGTCGTCTTGCCCGCACCGTTGGCCCCGATGAGGGTGACGATCTCGCCCTCCTCGACCGTGAAGCTGATGTCGCGGATGGCCTCGATGCGCCCGTAGTTGACGCACAGGCCCTTGACCTCAAGAAGCATCTTCTTCATCAACTCCAAGGTAGGCGGCGATGACCGCGGGGTTGTCGCGGATCTCCGCAGGCGAGCCCTCGGCGATCTTGCGGCCGAACTCGAGCACGACGATCCGGTCGGTCACCCCCATGACGAGCTTCATGTCGTGCTCGATGAGCAGCACGGTGTAGCCCTGGTCGCGGATCGTGCGGATCAGCTCCATGAGCTTGGCCTTCTCCGCCGGGTTGAAGCCGGCCGCCGGCTCGTCGAGGCAGAGCAGCTGCGGGCTCGTGGCCAGGGCACGCGCGATCTCGAGCCGGCGCTGGTCGCCGTAAGGGAGGTTGCGCGCGAGCTCGTCGGCCTTGCCGTCGAGCCCCATGAAGGTCAGCAGCTCCATGGCCCGCTCGTAGCCCTGCGACTCCTCCCTGCGGTGCTTCGGCAGGCGGAACATCGCGGAGATGACACCGGTCGTGTGGTGCGCGTCGACACCGACGAGGACGTTCTCGAGCGCCGTCATGTTGGCGAAGAGCCGGATGTTCTGGAACGTGCGCGCGATGCCCAGCTTGGTGATCGCGAACTTCTTGCGCTTGCCGAGCGGCTCGCCGAGGTAGCGCACCGCACCGGAGGTGGGTTGGTAGACGCCCGTCATGACGTTGAAGCAGGTCGTCTTGCCGGCGCCGTTGGGACCGATGAGGCCCAGGATCTCGCCCTTGTTGATGTGGAAGCTCACCTCGTTGAGCGCCACGACGCCGCCGAAGCGCAGGGTGACCTCGTCGACCTCGAGCAGCTTCTCGCCCTCGGCCACGACCGGGACGCCGATGTCCTCGGGAGCGATGACGACGTCGGGGTTGATCTCGGTGACCTCGTCCACGGACAACGGCTGGCGAGGCTGGACTGGCTGGTCGGGCTGGACTGGCTGGACTGGCTGGTCGGGCTGGACTGGCTGGTCGGGCTGGTCGGGCTGGACTGCCTCAGACATTGTCTTCTCCTTCCTCGAGGACGGCCTGTCTGGCATCGGCACGCTTGGCACGGACCGTGCGTTTCGGCGGCAGCAGGCCCTGGGGGCGGAAGATCGCGAGCAGCATCAGGGCGAGGCCGAAGACGAGCACGCGGAAGTCCGCGAAGTCACGGAATCGCTCCGGGAAGTAGCCGACGACGATCGCGCCGACGATGACGCCCCACCGGTTGCCCGCGCCACCGACGACGACGGCGGCGAGGAACAGGATCGACAGCAGCAGGATGAAGCTGTCGGGCGAGATGAAGCCCGCCTTGGTGGCGAACAGGGCCCCGGAGAGCCCACCGATTGCGGCACCGAGGGCGAAGGCGAGTAGCTTGAACCGGAAGGTGGGCACGCCCATCAGCTCTGCGGCGTCCTCGTCCTCACGTGTCGCCTCCCAGGCCCGCCCGACCCGGCTGTTCTTGACGAGGATGTCGAAGAGCAGGACGAGACCGATGACGATGAGGGCGAGCCAGTAGTAGGGGACGAAGTCGCTGATCCCGAACTTGAGGAACGTCGACGTCGTGCTGAGGTCGACGACCGGCACGCCGCCGCTCCAGTCGATGCTGGGCACGCTGAAGACGATCAGGCTCGGGGGCTTCGGGATGTTGGAGATGCCCTGCGCACCACCCAGCCACTGCGAGTTGACCAGGCACAGGCGCACGATCTCACCGAAGCCGAGCGTGACGATGGCGAGGTAGTCGCCACGCACCCGCAGCGTCGGGGCGCCGAGGATGACGCCCGAGAGCATGGCCGCACCGATCGCGATGGGCACCACGACGATCCACGAGAGGTTGGCGTGCTCGGAGCTCAGGACACCGACGGTGTAGGCGCCGATGGCGTAGAACCCGACGTAGCCGAGGTCGAGCAGGCCGGCGTAGCCGACGACGATGTTGAGGCCCAGCGCCACGAGGACATACGTGGAGACCGTGAAGAGCACGCCGCCGAAGTCCGAGCCCTCGGTGGTGATGACGGGGATGTTGAGCATCGGCAGCAGGAACAGGAAGATCGCGAACAGGACCCAGAGGCCGATCTTCGCAGGCTTGGGCAGCGAGTCCACCCGCTCCTTGAACCCCGGGCGGGGCGCCTTGACGGTGGGGCCGGTGACGGTTCTCGTGGTGCTCATGCGCGGGCCTTTCCGAGCGACTCACCGAGCAGGCCGGTGGGCCGGAAGAGGAGGATGAGGATCAGCAGGACGAACGCGACGACGTCCTTCCACTGCGTGCCGACGAGGGCGGAGCCGTAGTTCTCCGCGAGGCCGAGGACGAAGCCGCCGAGGAGGGCACCGCGCAGGTTGCCGATACCGCCGAGGACGGCTGCCGTGAAGGCCTTGACGCCGAGGATGAAGCCGACGTCGTAGCGGGTGATCCCGATCTTCAGCATGTAGAAGACCGCCGCGGCTCCGGCCATGACGCCGCCGACGAGGAAGGTCACCTGGATGACACGGTCGCGGTTGACGCCCATCAGCGCGGCGGCCTCGGGATCCATGGCGACGGCCCGGATGCCTCGTCCGAGGCGCGAGCGCTTCACGAACTGGTCGAGGATCACCATGAGCACGATGGCCCCCACGATGACGAAAATGTCGACGTTCGTGACCTGGTAGTCGACCAGCGTGAACACCGGCTGCGGTGAGAAGACCTCGGGCATACCGGTGTTGTTGCGCGAGTTGGCGACGTAGGCGCGCAGGTACGTGTCGAAACCGACCGCGCCGGTGATCTGCTGGCGAAGGCCCATGAGCTCGGAGAGCACGAACGAGGCGCCGATTGCCGAGATCAGGGCGATGAGCGGTGGTGCATTGCGCTTGCGCAACGGTCGGTAGGCGAAACGCTCGAGCAGGACCGCGATGAGGCCCGACATGAGCATCGCGGCCACGAACATCGCGGCGATCCAGAAGATCACGTTGCCCAGGCTGCCTCCGGCCTTGCCGCCGAGGAAGACGACGATCCACAGGCAGGCGAAGGTGCCATACATGAACACCTCGGAGTGCGCGAAGTTGATGAGACGCAGCACGCCGTAGACGAGCGTGTAGCCGAGGGCGACGAGGGCGTAGACGGCCCCGAGCGTCAGACCCGTGATGGTCAGGGCGAAGAAGTTGTCCAACAGGTACTGCATCCAAGACCTCCTGGGCCGGGTGCGGTGGGCGGGATCGCACGTCCGGTGTCACCGCACGAAGGGCGGTCGGAGCGTAGTGCTCCGACCGCCCCGGACGATGACGACCGTGCTACTTGATCTCGCCGACGGACGTGAACTTACCGTCCGCGACCTTGTAGGCGAAGACCTTGATGTCGGAGGACTCGCCCTTGGCGTCGAACTTCAGCTGCTTCGTGACGCCCTTCTTGTCGTAGGACTTCACGAAGTCGATCATGCTCGAGCGGTCCTTGCCGGCGGCGATGCCGTCGAGCAGGATCGTCGCGGCGTCGTAGCCCTCACCCGAGTAGGTGTTGGGGTCCTGGTTGTACTTCGCCTTATACGCCGAGGCGAAGGCCGGCGCGATGTCCGCCGGGACGCAGGGGCAGGTCACGATGGCGCCGACGGCCGCGGGCCCGGCGTTGTCGATGAACGACTGGTCCTTGACGCCGTCGGCAGCCACGAAGGTGCCCTTCCAGCCCGCGTCGCGCAGCTGCTTGACGAGCGGAGCCGCCTCCGGGGCGTAGCCGCCGTAGAAGAGGGCGTCGGCGCCGGACGCCTTCACCTTGGTCACAGAGGCGCTGAAGTCCGTCTGCTTCTGCTGCACCGTGTCGTTGCCGACCACGGCCGAGCCGAGGTCCTGACGCACGATGTCGGCCAGTCCCTTGCCGTACTCGGAGGCGTCGTCGATGACGAACGGCTTCGCGGCCTTGAGCGTGTCCTTGATGTACTTCGAGGCTGCAGGGCCCTGCGTGGCGTCGTTGCCCAGGGCACGGAAGAAGGTCTTCCAGCCGTTGTCGGCGAGCTTCGGGTTGGTGGCCGACGGCGTGATCGTGACGAGGCCGGCCTCGTTGAATGCCGGGTCGGCCGCCTTGGACTCACCGGAGAACGCGGGGCCGACGATGCCGACGACCTTCTTGTCGTCGATGGCCTTCTTGGCGAGGGCCGGCGCCTGCGTCGGGTCACCCTGCGAGTCGTAGTTCTCGAGGGTCACCTTGCAGTCGGCGTGCTTCTTGTTGTAGTCGTCGAGAGCGAGGTTCACGCCGTTCTGGATGTAGATGCCCAGGTTGGCGTTCGGGCCGGTGAGGGCACCGAACATGCCGATCTTCTGGTCGCAAGCGGCCTTGGCCGCGCCGCCGGAGCCGCCGGCCGACGAGGTGTCGCCGCCCTTGGTGCCACAGGCGCCGAGGGCAAGCGCCGCAACCGCGAACGGCACAACGAGCTTGAGGGTAGAACGCACGGATGTCCTCCTGATGTCACTCATCCCTCTGATGAGGGCTGACACGGAGACTAGGCGGAATCGCCTTCGCGGTCAGCAGAAATGGGCGATCGGTGACCGTGTCGTAACCTCTGTGGACCTGGCGGCCGGATGATCTGCGGCGCAGCCGGGCTCAGGACGCCGGGAAGCCGTTGATGACGGCCTCGGCGACCTCTTTCATCCCGAGGCGGCGGTCCATCGCCGTCTTCTGGATCCACCGGAACGCGTCGGACTCGCTCAGCTTCAGCTGGGTCATGAGCACACCCTTGGCCCGGTCGACGAGCTTGCGCGTCTCGAGCCGTTCACCGAGGTCGGCGATCTCGGCCTCGAGGGCCTTGAGCTCCTGCCAGCGCGACGTGGCGATGTCGATGGCCGGGCGGAGGTCGTCGGCCGTGAACGGCTTGACGATGTAGGCCATGACGCCGGCGTCGCGGGCCCGCTCCACGAGCTCGGTCTGCGAGAACGCGGTGAGCATGATGACGGGGCACAGCTTGGACTCGTGCAGCTGCTCGGCGGCGGACAGGCCGTCGAGGACCGGCATCTTGACGTCCATGATGACGAGGTCGGGCTTGACGTCCTTGGCCAGCTCGACGGCCTGCTCGCCGTTGCTGGCCTGGCCGACGACGTCGTAGCCCTGCTCCCCGAGCATCTCGACGAGGTCGAGACGGATGAGCGCCTCGTCCTCGGCGACGAGGATCCGGGTCGCCCCCGCCCGGTCGGCTGCGGTGTCCGCGGCCTCCGAAGACGCAGCAGCCTCGGTGGGGACGGCAGGCGTGGTGGCGGTGCCAGGGGTCGGCTTGGGGGTCATGCTCTCGTCGGTGCTCACGGGGAAATCCTATCCGGGGCGAGATTTCCGGCGCGTTTCGGGACGGTCAACCCAACGCTTCCCCTCGTCGCGCCGCAGCGAGGGCCATCGAGGGCGTCGAGAGTGCCGAGGGCGGGACTCGAACCCGCACGGCCTTTCGGCCAGAGCATTTTGAGTGCCCCGTGTCTGCCATTCCACCACCCCGGCCGGAGTGCCGCGCCAGCATACCGGCGCGGACCGCGCGTGCCGTCAGCTGGTGACCTCCTCCGGCCGGTAGGCCGGAGCAGCACGGTTGACGGCGTCGCCGACCCGGTGGACGCGCAGCGCGTTCGTCGAGCCCGGGATGCCGGGGGGCGAGCCGGCGACGATGACGACACGGTCACCCTCGGCGACGCGGCCCTCGGGGATGAGCTTGAGGTCGACCTGCATCGCGAACTGGTCGGTGTGGTGCATGCGCGGCACGAGGTAGGTCTCGATGCCCCAGACCAGGGCGAGCCGGGAGCGGACCCGGGGCTCCGAGGTAAAGGCGAGCATGGGCTGGCGGGGCCGGATGCGGGCCATCCGCGTGGCCGATCCGCCGGTCTCGGTGAAGACGATGAGGAACTTCGACCCCACGACCTCGCCGATCTCGACCGCAGCCTTGGTCACCGCTCCCCCGACCGTCTTGGGGTTGGTCGGCATCCGGACGATCTTGTCGAAGCCCTTCTCCTCGGTCGACTCGATGATGCGTGCCATGGTGCGCACCGAGTCGATGGGCCAGGCGCCGACCGAGGTCTCACCGGAGAGCATGAGTGCGTCGGCGCCGTCGAGCACGGCGTTGGCGGCGTCGGAGGCCTCGGCACGCGTCGGGCGCGGGTTCTCGATCATCGACTCGAGCACCTGCGTGGCGACGATGACCGGCTTGGCCTCGCGCCGGGCGAGCTCGATCGCGCGCTTCTGCACGAGCGGCACGTCCTCGAGCGGCATCTCGACGCCGAGGTCACCGCGGGCGACCATGATGCCGTCGAAGGCTGCGACGATGCCCTCGAGGTTGTCGACCGCCTGCGGCTTCTCGATCTTGGCGATGACGGGGATGCGGTCGCCGAACTCGTCCATGATGGCGTGCACGTCGACGATGTCCTCGGCCGAGCGGACGAACGACAACGCGATCATGTCGACGCCGAGGCGCATGGCGAACCGGAGGTCCTCGCGGTCCTTCTCCGACAGGGCCGGCACGCTGACGGCGACGCCGGGCAGATTGATCCCCTTGTTGTTGCTGACGACGCCACCGATGACGGTCTCGGTCACGACGTCGGTGTCGCTCACCTCGACCGCGCGCAGCATGACCTTGCCGTCGTCGATGAGCAGGACGTCACCCGGCGTCACGTCACCGGGCAGGCCGGCATACGTGGTCCCGACGATGCTGTCGTCGCCCTCGACGTCGCGGGTCGTGATGGTGAAGCGCTGGCCGGGGCTCAGCGTCACGGGCCCGGAGGCGAAGCGTCCGGTCCGGATCTTCGGCCCCTGCAGGTCGACGAGGACGCCGACGGCGCGGCCCGAGGCGTCACCCGCGGCACGGACGTCCCGGTAGACCTGCTCGTGCACGGCGTGGTCCCCGTGCGAGAGGTTGAGCCGCGCCACGTCCATCCCGGCGTAGACGAGGGCTCGCAGCTGGGAGGGTGATGAGGTCTTGGGGCCGATGGTGCAGACGATCTTGGCGCGGCGCATGCTTCAACCTTAGGGGTGCTGTGACGCGGGTCACCGAGCGGGTTCGCAGAGTGGGCAGACCCCGGCCCGGTCAGGCGGTGAGGGGCCGGTCGGTCGGTGCGATGGGCCGCGGCAGGGAGCTGGACCCCGTGAGCCAGGCGTCGACTCCGGCGGCGGCGGCGCGGCCCTCGGCGATGGCCCAGACGATGAGCGACTGGCCGCGGCCGGCGTCGCCGGCGACGAAGACGCCGGGGACCGAGCTCATGAAGTTCTTGTCGCGCCGGACGTTGCTGCGCTCGTCGAGGTCAACGCCGAGCTGCTCGACGACCCCACTCCCCTGCGGGCCGAGGAAGCCCATCGCGAACAGCACGAGCTGCGCAGGGATCTCACGCTCGGTGCCCGGCTTGGCGGTGGGACGTCCGTCGACCATCTCGACCTCCGTCAGGCGCAGCGCTGCGACGTTGCCCTCGTCGTCCCCGACGAACTCCGTCGTGCTCACGGCATACAGCCGCTCGCCCCCCTCCTCGTGGGCGCTCGCGACGCGGTAGAGCATCGGGTAGGTGGGCCACGGCTGGTTGCCCGGGCGGTCCTCCCCCGGCTGGGGCATGATCTCGAGACTGGTCACCGAGGCCGCGCCCTGACGGTGCGACGTCCCGATGCAGTCGGCACCGGTGTCACCGCCACCGATGACGACGACGTGCTTGTCGGTCGCGAGGATCTGGTCCTCGACCTGCTCGCCGAGGGCGGCACGGTTGCCCTGCGGGAGGAAGTCCATCGCCTGGTGGATGCCGCCGAGCCGGCGCCCGGGCACGTCGAGGTCTCGCGGCACCGTCGCCCCGAGAGCGAGCACGACGGCGTCGTAGCGGTCGCGCAGCTGGCGACCCGTGATGTCGACGCCGACGTCCATGCCGTTGCGGAAGCGGGTGCCCTCAGCCGTCATCTGGTCGAGCCGGCGGTCGAGCACCGACTTCTCCATCTTGAACTCCGGGATGCCGTAGCGCAGCAGCCCGCCGGGCTTGTCGGCCCGCTCGAAGACGGCCACGGTGTGGCCGGCCCGGGTCAGCTGCTGGGCCGCGGCGAGGCCCGCCGGGCCCGAACCCACCACGGCGACGGTCTTGCCCGAGAGCCGCTCGGGCGGGAGCGGCGTCACGAGCCCCTCGTCGAAGGCACGCTCGATCGTCGTGACCTCGACCTGCTTGATCGTCACGGCCGGCTGGTTGATGCCGAGGACGCACGCGGTCTCGCACGGCGCGGGGCAGAGCCGGCCGGTGAACTCCGGGAAGTTGTTCGTCGCGTGCAGGCGCTCGATCGCGTCGGACCAGTCGCCGCGCCACGCGAAGTTGTTCCACTCGGGGATGAGGTTGCCGAGCGGACAGCCCGAGTGGCAGAACGGGATGCCGCAGTCCATGCAGCGACCGGCCTGGCGCTGGAGCTGCCCGAGCTCCTGCTCCTCGTAGACCTCCTTCCAGTCCCGGATGCGCACCGGGACGGGACGGCGGGCCGGGAGCTCGCGCTCGCGGGTGGTGAGAAAGCCTTGGGGGTCAGCCACGGGAAGCCTCCATGATCCGGTTCCACACTTCGGGTCCGTCGGGGTCGAGGCCCTGGTCCTGCGCCTCGGCCCGGACGTCGAGGACACGCTGGAAGTCGCGCGGGAGCACGAGCGTGAAGCGCTCGCGCGCGGCCGACCAGTCGTCGAGCAGCGCCTGCGCGACGGGCGACTCGGTCCACGTGACGTGGGCCTCGAGCAGCTCGCGCAGCGAACTCTCGTCCTCGTCGCGCAGCGCGAGAAGGTCGACCATCTCGGGGTTGACGAGGTCGGGGTCGAGGTCGAGGACGTAGGCCACGCCGCCCGACATGCCGGCCGCGAAGTTGCGGCCCGTCTGTCCGAGCACGACCGCAGCACCGCCGGTCATGTACTCGCACCCGTGGTCACCGACGCCCTCGACCACCGCCTGGGCGCCGGAGTTGCGGACGCAGAAGCGCTCCCCGACGACCCCGCGCAGGAAGAGCTGACCGGTCGTGGCGCCGTAGGCGATGACGTTGCCACCGATGACGTTCTCCTCGGCCACGAGCGTCGCGTCACGGTGCGGTCGCACGACGATGCGGCCGCCGGAGAGTCCCTTGCCGACGTAGTCGTTGGCGTCGCCGAACAGCTGCATCGTGATGCCGGCCGGTAGGAAGGCGCCGAAGGACTGCCCGCCGGAGCCGGTCATCGTCAGCTCGATGGTGTTGTCCGCGAGCCCGTGCGGGTGCGCCTTCGTCACGTGGTGGCCGAGCATCGTACCGACCGTGCGGTTGACGTTGCGCACGGCGATCTCGGTGCGCACCGGCTCGCCGGTCTCGATGGCCGACAGAGCTCGGCTCAGGAGCTCGTTGTCGAGCGCCTTGTCGAGCCCGTGGTCCTGCGTGGCCGACTGGTGCAGCGTGCCGCCGGTGGGGTTGTCGGCCACGGCGAGGATCGGGCTGAGGTCGAGACCGGAGGCCTTCCAGTGCGCGATCGCCTTGTCGAGGTCGAGGCTGCCGACCTGGCCGACAGCCTCCTCGATGGAGCGGAAGCCGAGCGACGCGAGGTGCTCGCGGACCTCCTGCGCGATGTACTCGAAGAAGGTCTCGACGAACTCCGGCTTCCCGGAGAAGCGCGAGCGGAGCTCGGGGTTCTGCGTCGCGATGCCGACCGGACAGGTGTCGAGGTGACAGACGCGCATCATGACGCAGCCCGACACGACGAGCGGGGCCGTGGCGAAGCCGAACTCCTCGGCACCGAGCAGCGCCGCCACGACGACGTCGCGACCGGTCTTCAGCTGCCCGTCGACCTGGACGACGATGCGGTCGCGCAGGCCGTTGAGCACGAGGGTCTGCTGCGCCTCGGCGAGGCCGAGCTCCCACGGGGCTCCGGCGTGCTTGAGCGAGGTCAGCGGCGAGGCACCGGTGCCGCCGTCGTGGCCCGAGATGAGCACGACGTCGGCGTGCGCCTTGGAGACGCCGGCCGCGACGGTGCCGACGCCGATCTCGGAGACGAGCTTGACGTGGATGCGGGCCGACGGGTTGGCGTTCTTGAGGTCGTGGATCAGCTGTGCGAGATCCTCGATGGAGTAGATGTCGTGGTGCGGCGGCGGCGAGATGAGGCCGACCCCGGGCGTCGAGTGCCTGGTCTTGGCCACCCACGGGTAGACCTTGTGGCCGGGCAGCTGTCCACCCTCGCCGGGCTTGGCGCCCTGGGCCATCTTGATCTGGATGTCGTCGGAGTGCGTGAGGTAGAGGCTCGTGACGCCGAACCGGCCCGAGGCGACCTGCTTGACCGCCGAGCGGCGCTCCGGGTCGAGGAGGCGGTCGACGTCCTCGCCGCCCTCACCGGTGTTGGAGCGACCACCGAGGTGGTTCATCGCGATGGCGAGCGTCTCGTGCGCCTCCTGCGAGATCGAGCCGTAGCTCATGGCGCCGGTGTTGAAGCGCTTGACGATCTCGCTGACGGACTCGACCTCCTCGATCGGCACGGGGAGGCGCCCCGTCACCCCGGTCGGGCGGAAGCCCATCAGCCCACGCAGCGTCATCAGACGCGACGTCTGGTCGTCGACGCGGTCCGTGTACTGCTTGAAGATGTCGTAACGGCGCTGGCGCGTCGAGTGCTGGAGGCGGAAGACCGTCTCGGGATCGAAGAGGTGCGGCTCGCCCTCGCGCCGCCACTGGTACTCGCCCCCGACCTCGAGGGTCCGGTGCGGCTGGTGGACGCCGTCCGGCGGGTAGGCGCGGGCGTGGCGCTCGGCCGTCTCGCGGGCGATGACGTCGAGGCCGACGCCACCGAGCTGGCTCACCGTGCCGGTGAAGTAGCGCTCGACGAGCGCCTGCGACAGACCGATGGCCTCGAACACCTGGGCGCCGCGGTACGACGCGACGGTCGAGATGCCCATCTTGGACATGACCTTGAGGACACCCTTGCCGAGCGCCTTGATGAGGTTGGCCACGGCCTTCTCGGCCGTCACGCCCTCGATCTCGCCGGCCCGGACGAGGTCCTCGACGGTCTCCATGGCGAGGTAGGGGTTGACGGCGGCCGCACCGAAACCGATGAGCAGCGCCACGTGGTGGACCTCGCGCACGTCGCCGGCCTCGACGAGCAGACCCACCTGGGTGCGGGTCTTCTCACGGATGAGGTGGTGGTGGACGGCGGCCGTGAGGAGCAGCGACGGGATGGGCGCGAGGTCGCGACCGGAGTCACGGTCGGAGAGCACGACGAACCGCGCGCCGCGGGTGATGGCCTGCGACACCTCCGCGAAGATCTCCTCGAGGCGGTCGCGCATGGCGGCCGCTCCCCCCGTGACGTCGTAGAGGCCGCGGACCACGTGCGTCGCGTAGCCGGGCAGGTCACCGTCGGCGTTGATGTGGACGATCTTGGCGAGCTCGTCGTTGTCGATGACCGGGAAGTCGAGGACGAGCTGGCGGGCGTGCGACGGCGAGGCCGACAGGGCGTTGCCCTCGGGACCCATGTAGGTGCCGAGGGAGGTGACGAGCTCCTCGCGGATGGCGTCGAGCGGCGGGTTGGTCACCTGGGCGAAGAGCTGCGTGAAGTAGTCGAACAGCAGCCGCGGCCGCGACGACAGGACGGCGATGGGCGTGTCGGTGCCCATCGAGCCGAGCGCCTCGCCACCCGAGCGGGCCATCGGGGTCAGCAGGATGCGCAGCTCCTCGGCGGTGTAGCCGAACGTCTGCTGGCGGCGGGCGACCGAGGCCGCGGTGTGCACGATGTGCTCACGCTCCGGCAGGTCCTCGAGGCGGATGAGACCGGCATGCAGCCACTCGGCATACGGCTTGGCGGCCGCGAGCTGGGACTTGATCTCCTCGTCGCTTACGATGCGGCCGTGCTCGGTGTCGACGAGGAACATCTTGCCGGGCTGGAGGCGTCCGCGCTGCACGATGGTCTCGGGGTCGAGCTCGAGCACGCCGGACTCGGAGGCCAGCACGACGAGGCCGTCGTCGGTCACGGTGTAGCGACCCGGCCGCAGGCCGTTGCGGTCGAGGACCGCGCCGACGAGCGTGCCGTCGCTGAAGCAGACGTTGGCGGGACCGTCCCAGGGCTCCATGAACGTCGAGTGGAACTCGTAGAAAGCCTTGCGCGCCGGGTCCATCGTGGCGTGGTTCTCCCACGCCTCGGGGATCATCATCAGGACCGCGTGCGGCAGCGAGCGGCCGCCGAGGTGGAGCAGCTCGAGCACCTCGTCGAAGCTCGCCGAGTCGGACGCCTCGGGCGTGCAGATCGGGAAGACCCGCTCGAGGTCGCCCGGGATGATGTCGGACGTCAGCAGGCTCTCGCGCGCGCTCATCCAGTTGCGGTTGCCCTTGACGGTGTTGATCTCACCGTTGTGCGCGATGAAGCGGTAGGGGTGCGCGAGCGGCCAGGACGGGAACGTGTTCGTCGAGAAGCGCGAGTGCACGAGGGCGAGCTCGCTGGCGAAGCGGGGGTCGGACAGGTCCGGGAAGAACGGCTCGAGCTGGCCGGTCGTCAGCATGCCCTTGTAGACGATGGTGCGCGAGCTGAGCGAGGAGAAGTAGACGCCCACCTCGTGCTCGGCGCGCTTGCGCAGGCAGAACGCGAGCCGGTCGAGCCCCAGGGCCACCTGCCGGCCGATCGAGCTGCTGACGAACAGCTGCTCGAAGGACGGCATGCACTCGCGGGCCACGGCGCCTACGAGGTCGCTCTCGACGGGCACCTCACGCCAGCCGAGGACCTTGAGGTTCTCGGCGACCGCGAGCTCCTCGATGCGGGCCTTGGCCGCGGCCCGCTCGATGGGGTTCTGCGGAAGGAAGGCGATGCCCGCGGCATACGCCCCGTTGTTCGGCAGCGTGAAGGGGACGGTCGCGCGGAAGAACGCGTCGGGGATCTGGGTCAGGATGCCCGCGCCGTCGCCGACGAGCGGGTCGGCCCCGGTCGCCCCACGGTGGTCGAGGTTGCGCAGCGCCGTGAGGGCGTGGTCGACGATGTCGTGGCCCGCCGTCCCCCGCATCGTCGCGATGAGGGCGACACCACAGGCGTCGTGCTCGAACTCGCGTCGGTAGAGACCGGAGTTCTCCGGGTGTGCACTGTAGAGGGCACTGGTGCGGGTGTGCGGCGGCATGTTCACCGTCCTTCTGCTGGGGTCCCAGGCGGCGACCGCACGGGGCCACGCGACATGACTGAGGGCATGTGGACGGCACTGGCCACAGGCGTTTCAGGAGACGATATCGGAGTGGCCGCTCGTCCTACCTGTTGATACGGCGGATTCCAAATCCTGAGACGTCGTGCTCATCACCTCGGCCACGACACGGCACAAAATGCGTCACGGCTGCGCCGGACGGTCCACCTTCGGCTCGCTGGGGGCGGTGTCGTTCGGCCCGTCGGGGGCGGTCTGGACCGGAGGATCTTCGGCGTCCCCCCGCCCGAGCTCGGCGCCGTCCGCGTCGGCCGGCGCGGAAGGGGCGACGGGCTGCTCCATGCGGCCGAAGCGGCGCCACAGGTAGACCCCGAGCAGGAACACGAGGATCGAGACCCAGGTGTTGACGCGCTGGCCGAGGATGAGGTTGGCCGAGTCGCTGCGCATGTTCTCGATGACGATGCGCCCGACCGGGTAGCCCATGACGTAGGCCGCGAAGACCTGGCCGGCCTTGAGCGGGCGACGGCGGCCCAACCAGATGAGGAAGGCCGCGAGCAGCAGGCACCAGAGCGCCTCGTAGAGGAACGTCGGCTGGAAGTAGCCCTTGACGACGGGGTTGCCCTGGGCGTCGACGACGGCGCGGCCGAGAGAGGTGTCCCACTCGTAGATGCGCAGCTTCCAGGGCAGGTCGGTCGGAGCGCCGTAGATCTCGTTGTTGAACCAGTTGCCGAACCGGCCCATCGCCTGGGCGATCGCCAGGCCGGGCGCGGCGGCGTCGACGAAGTCACGGAAGGCGACGCCGTTCTTGCGGCAGCCGATCCACGCCCCGACGGCCCCCAGCGCGACCGCGCCCCAGATGCCGAGACCACCCTCGTAGATGGCGAAGGCCTTCCACGGGTCGCCGTTCTGGCCGAAGTACGGCTGCGGGGTGGTGATGAGGTGGTAGAGCCGTCCGCCGACGATGCCGAAGGGCACGGCCCACGCGGAGATGTCGATGGCGATGCCCTTGCGGTGCCCCCGGACCTCGAGGCGCTTCTGCGTCAGCCAGACCGCGACGACGATGCCGGCGAGGATGCACAGGGCATACCCGCGGATCGGCAGGGGTCCGAGGTGCCAGACGCCGACGCTCGGCGACGGGATCTCAGCCGGGAGTGCCGCTTCGATGGCGGCGGGCACGCCGGCGAGCAGGCTCATGACCGGCTCCGGCGCACGCCGTCGGCGAGCTCGCGGGCCAGGGCGCCGAGCGCGTCGAGGCCCTCCTGCTCGGAGTCGGCCTCGGTGAGGCACCGCACGAGCGCGGAGCCGACGATGACGCCGTCGGCGTAGCGGCCGACCTCGGCCGCCTGGTCGCCGGTCGAGACCCCCAGGCCCACGCAGACCGGCAGGTCGGTGTGCTCGCGCGTGCGGGACACGAGTGCGTCGGCGGCGTCGCCGACGCTGGCGCGCGCCCCCGTGACACCCATGACGGCGGTCGCGTAGACGAAGCCGCGGCACTGGGAGGTGACGGCCTGGAGCCGCTCGGGCGTCGAGCTCGGGGCGACGAGGAAGACCTTGTCGAGGTCGTGGGCATCGGCGGCCGTGATCCAGTCGCCGGCCTCGTCGGGGATGAGGTCGGGCGTGATGAGCCCAGCTCCCCCTGCGGCGGCGAGGTCGGCGGCGAAACGCTCGACCCCGTAGCGCAGGACGGGGTTCCAGTACGTCATGACCAGCGCACCGGCGCCGGCGGCCGAGACCTCCCGCGCAGCGGTGAAGATGTCGCTCAGGTGCACGCCGCCGGCCAGCGCGCGCACGGCGGCGTCCTGGATGACCGGACCGTCCATGACGGGGTCGCTGTAGGGAACACCGATCTCGACGATGTCGACCCCGGATTCGACGAGGACCTTCATCGCCTTGATCGAGCCCTCGACGGTGGGGAAACCGACCGGGAGGTAGCCGATGAGGGCCGCACGGTTGTCGGCCCGGCACTTCTCGATGACGGTGCCGACGCTCACTGCTCGACCCCCATGGCCTTGGCGCCGCCGTCGTCGTCGGGGAGGCGGGTCCCGCCCTCCTCGTCGATGAGGCCGAACCACTCGGCCGCGGTGTGCACGTCCTTGTCGCCGCGCCCCGAGAGGTTGACGAGCAGGACGGCGTCAGGGCCGAGCTCGCGCCCGACCTTCATCGCACCCGCGAGCGCGTGCGCGCTCTCGATCGCCGGCAGGATGCCCTCGGTGCGCGACAGCAACGAGAGCGCCTCCATGGCCTCGACGTCGGTGATCGGGCGGTACTCCGCCCGGCCCGACTCGAGCAGGTGGGCGTGCTCGGGGCCGACGCTGGGATAGTCCAGACCCGCCGACACGCTGTGCGACTCGACGGTCTGGCCGTCGGAGTCCTGCAGGACGTACGTGAAGGCACCGTGGAGGACGCCCGGGACGCCCGCCGCGAAGCGCGCGGCGTGTTTGCCGCTCGCGACGCCCTCGCCACCCGCCTCGAAGCCGATGAGGCGCACCGCTTCGTCGTCGATGAAGCGGTGGAAGATGCCGATGGCGTTGGATCCGCCGCCGACGCAGGCGAGCACGGCGTCGGGCAGGCGTCCGACGAGGTCGAGCACCTGCTGGCGCGCCTCGACCCCGATGACCCGGTGGAAGTCGCGGACCATCTCGGGGAACGGGTGCGGACCGGTCACCGTGCCGAGGACGTAGTGGGTCGTCGAGACGTTGGCCACCCAGTCGCGGAACGCCTCGTTGACGGCGTCCTTGAGCGTCTTGCTGCCGTTGTCGACGGGCACGACGGTCGCGCCGAGCAGGCGCATCCGCGCGACGTTGAGCGCCTGGCGCTCGGTGTCCTTGCGGCCCATGTAGACGACGCACTCGAGCCCCAGCAGGGCCGCAGCGGTGGCCGTTGCCACTCCGTGCTGGCCGGCGCCGGTCTCCGCGATGACGCGGGTTTTGCCCATGCGCTTGGTGAGCAGGGCCTGGCCGAGGACGTTGTTGATCTTGTGGGACCCCGTGTGGTTGAGGTCCTCGCGCTTGAGGATGACGCGGGCGCCGCCGCAGTGCTCGGCGAACCGGGGCACCTCGGTGATGATGCTGGGCCGACCGGTGTACGTGCGCTGGAGTCGCTCGAGCTCACCGACGAACGCGGGGTCGACGACGGCCTTGCGCCAGACCTCCTCGAGCTGCTCGAGGGCGGGGATCAGCGCCTCGGGGACGTAGCGTCCACCGAACCCCCCGAAGCGGCCGTATGCCGGCACGTTGGATGTCGTGGTCATGCTCACTCTCCTGCTGCGCCGGGGCGGGCCTGGGCCCGGACCGCGGTCGCGGCGTCGATGAAGCCGCGGATCGCGGCCTCGGGGGCACCGTCCTTGACGAGGGCCTCGCCGACGAGGACCGCACCGGCGCCGGCGCGGACGTAGGCGGCCACGTCGGCCGGCCCGCCCACGCCGGACTCGGCCACGCCGATGACACCCTCGGGAACGCGAGGCAGCAGGTCGGTGACGGTGCGAGGGTCGACCTCGAGGGTCTTGAGGTTGCGGGCGTTGACGCCGACGAGAACGGGGTCGAGCGCGAGCGCGCGGTCGAGCTCGGCGGCGTCGTGGACCTCGATGAGGGCCGTCATGCCGAGCTCGCGGGCCTGGTCGTGCAGGTCACGCAGCAGCGCGTCGTCGAGCGCGGCGACGATGAGCAGGATGAGGTCGGCGCCGTGGGCCCGGGCCTCGGTCACCTGGTAGGCGTCGACCATGAAGTCCTTGCGCAGCAAGGGAGTCCGGACAGCGGCACGCACCTCGTCGAGGTCCGCGAGACTGCCGGAGAACCGGCGCTCCTCGGTGAGCACGCTGATGGCGCTCGCCCCGCCCGCGGCATACGACCGCGCCAGCTCGCCCGGCTCAGGAATGTCCGCGAGCGCGCCCTTGCTCGGGCTCGACCGCTTGACCTCGGCGATGACGGCGACGCCCTCGGCCGAGCGCATGCCGGGCATCGGGTCGAGGGCCGGGGGCACCGACGCGAGCCGCGCCTCGAGGCCAGCGAGCGGCAGCGCGGCACGACGGCGCCCGAGATCCTCGCGGACGCCGCTGATGATCCCGTCGAGAACCGTCGGCACTGCTCTCAGCTCTTGCCGACGGTGCCGGTGCCCGACTCGTCGGGGGCGTCGACGACCGAGCCTGCCTGCGCGTGGTGACCGTTCTGGCCGTAGCCCGCCATAGACATCGTCTTGCCCGCAGCGACACCGGCCACGATGACGACGGCACCGATGATGCCGAGGACCAGGCTGGGGATCACGACAGCGACGGATGCGATTGCCGTGCCGAGCAGGATGATCCCGACCCCGGTCCAGGCGGCGGTGCTGTGACCGTGGTCCTCGTGCTGCTCTTCCATGGCGTCCTCTCTGTTCGGTCGGCTCCACTTGCGTGCGGGCCGACGTCGTTCATTCTGTCAGGTCTCGTCAGGGGCGTCGCGCAGGGTCGGGTCCCGGCCCTCGGACAGCTCGTCCCACGTGGTGCGGACCTCACCCCGGGGTCCGCTCGCGGGCTTGTCACCGCGTTCGTAGCGTCCTGAGAGGCCGGCCCAGGACCGGCTCGAGACGGCGGTCAGGACGGCTCCGATCGCCAGCAGAGCGGCGACGAGCACCGCCGCCCAGGCCCACGCGGTGCTCGAACCCGTGGCCGCGGGCGCCGTGGTGCGGGCGAGCTCGCGTGCGACGGCTTCGGCCACCGTGTCGACCGGGCGCAGCGCGACGAGGAGGGTCATCGCCAGGGCACCGAGCGAGGCCAGCACGATGACGACGGCGGCGACGGCACGGATGACACGCCCACCGGTCATGAGGCCGAGCAGGGCCACGACGCAGACCGCCGTGAGTCCGACGACCCCCGGCGCGGCCGCGCCACCGGTCACCTCCGTGAACGCCTGGCTGAGGACGTCGCGGGACTCGCCGCTCGCCCAGGTCCGCGTGGTGAGGCCGAGCAGCAGGGCTGCCGGGAGGAGGACTGCCAGCGCCGCGCGCTTCTTGTCGAGGACGAGGGGCCCGCGGCGGGTCGGGTCGGCGGTCGGTCCGGTCGAGGTCATGCGCGGTGGTCTCCGAGCGGTCGCAGGCCCGCCGCGGCAGCCACGGCGCGCAGGGCGGCGGCGGCCTTGTTGACCGTCTCCTCGTACTCGAGGTGCGGCACCGAGTCGGCCACGATGCCTGCTCCGGCCTGGACGTGCGCCAGGCCGTCCTTGATCAGGGCCGTGCGGATCGCGATCGCCATGTCGAGGTCGCCGGCGAAGTCGAGGTAGCCGACGACGCCGCCGTAGAGACCGCGACGCAGCCCCTCGTAGGCGTCGATGAGCGCCATGGCGCGAGGCTTCGGCGCTCCGCTCAGCGTGCCTGCGGGGAACGTCGCGACGAGCGCGTCGTAGGCGCTCCGGTCGTCGCGGAGGTCGCCGACGACAGTCGACTCGATGTGCATGATGTGGCTGTAGCGCCGGATCGACATGAAGTCGACGGTGTCGACGGTGCCGGCGCGGCAGATGCGCTGGAGGTCGTTGCGGGCGAGGTCGACGAGCATGAGGTGCTCGGCCCGCTCCTTGGCGTCGCCGAGCAGCTCCTCCGCGAGGTGAGCGTCGTGGTCGGGGCTCTTGCCGCGCGGGCGCGAGCCGGCGATCGGGTGGGTGATCGCCTGCCTCCCCGTCACCTTGATGAGGGCCTCGGGGCTCGAGCCGACGATGTCGTAGGCCGAGCCGTCGGGGTGCGGCAGGCGCAGGAGGTACATGTACGGGCTGGGGTTGCTGACCCGCAGCGCCCGGTAGACGTCGAGGGCGTCGGCCCGGCACGGCACGGTGAAGCGCTGCGAGACCACGATCTGGAAGGCCTCGCCGGCGCGGATCGCCTCCTTGGCCTCCTCGACCATGGACTCGAACTCCGGCTGGGTGTGGCTGCTCGTCGGGCGGCTCTCGATCGGCTCGATGGTGGCGACCGTGCTCGGCGCCGGCGCCGCGAGCTCGTCGGTCATCCGGTCGAGCCGGGCGACGGCGCCGGCCCAGGCGTCCTCGATGCGCTCGTCGGTCGCGTCGTGGTTGACGGCGTTGGCGATGAGCAGCAGGGACCCGTCACTGTGGTCGAAGACAGCGAGGTCGGTGGTGAGCATCATCGCGACCTCGGGAAGGTCGAGCTCGTCCCGGCCGCCGTCGGGCACGCTCTCCCACCGGCGCACGGCGTCGTAGGTGATGGCACCGACGAGGCCGCCGGTCAGCGGCGGCAGGCCCGGCGTGCGCGGGGTGGCGAGGGCCGCGACCGTGTCGCGGACCGCCTGGGCGGGATCGCCGTGGGTGGGCAGACCGATCGGTGGTTCGCCGATCCAGTAGGCGCTCCCGTCCTTCTCGGTCAGGGTCGCAGCGCTGCGGGCTCCGACGATCGAGTAGCGCGACCACACGCCCCCGTGCTCCGCGGACTCGAGCAGGAACGTGCCCGGAGCGTCCTTGGCGAGCTTGCGGTAGACACCGACCGGCGTCTCGGCGTCGGCCAGCACGCGGCGTACGACCGGGATGACACGGCGGTGCTCGAGCGCGAGCTCGGTGAACACCTCGAGGCTCGGCCACGTGCGGCCCCACGCGAGGTCGGCGTGCGGCGCAGGGGTGGCGAGCGAGGTGTTCGAGTCGGGCACCGAGCCATTCTCGCCCACCCGGTCGTATGCCGTGTCCCCGCCTCCACCGTCGAGAGGCCACGTGTGGCCGCCCCTCCACCGTCGAGAGGCCACATGTGGGCGCGGCAAGCGGCGCGTCTTTCGAGGGCCCGCGGCCGCACGTGGGCTCTCGACGTTTAGGAGGCGGCCGAACGTGGCCTCTCGACGTTTAAGAGGCGGCCATACGTGGCCTTTCGACGTTTAAGAGGCGGCCGAACGTGGCCTTTCGACGGTCAGCAGGCGGCCATACGTGGCCTTTCGACGGTCAGGAGGAGGAGGGGGCGGTGGCGTCGGGGGCGGGATTCCCGACGGTGGCGGGGAGGACTCGGGCGTCGAAGCAGGTGCGGTCTCCGGTGTGGCACGCCGCGCCGACCTGGTCGACCGAGAGCAGCAGCGCGTCCCCGTCACAGTCGAGGCGCACGCCCTTGACCCACTGCACGTGGCCGCTCGTGTCGCCCTTGCGCCAGTACTCCTGCCGGCTGCGCGACCAGAACGTCACACGGCCCTCTCCGAGCGTGCGGCGCAGCGCCTCGTCGTCCATCCAGCCGACCATGAGGACGTCGCCGGTGTCGTGCTGCTGCACCACGGCGGCGACGAGTCCGTGCTCGTCGCGCTTGAGCAGCCCGGCGATCTGCGGGTCGAGGGCGGTCGGGTCGGGGATCGGGTCACTGGCGTCGGTCACCCGGACATTCTGCCGTGGACTCCTCAGACCGCCTGCTGCTGGGCGACCCAGGACTCGTGCAGCTTCGAGTAGACGCCACCGAGGCGGACGAGCTCGGTGTGGGGACCGCGCTCGACGATGCGACCGGCGTCGACGACGATGACCTCGTCGGCGGCCTGCGCGGTCGAGAGCCGGTGCGCGATGGCGATGGACGTGCGACCGCGGGTCAACGAGTCGAGGGCTCGCTGGATGCGCACCTCGGTGCTCGGGTCGACCGCGGACGTGGCCTCGTCGAGGACGAGCAGGTCGGGGTCGGCGAGGTAGGCCCGGGCGAGCGCGACGAGCTGGCGCTCCCCCGCCGAGAGGGACTCCCCGCGCTGCCCGACATCCGTCGCCAGCCCCAGCGGGAGCGTGGACACCCAGGGGTCCAGTCCGAGCTCCGTGAGCGTGAGCCGGACGTCCTCCTCACTGGCCTCGGGCCGGCCGAAGCGGATGTTGTCGAGCAGCGTGCCGTCGAAGAGGAAGCCCTCCTGCGGCACGAGCACGACGCGGGACCGGAGTGAGGAGAAGCGGATCGTGCGCAGGTCGACCCCGTCGAGGAGCACCTGCCCACTGCTCGAGTCCATGAGCCGGGTCAGCAGCTTGGCCAGCGTCGACTTGCCCGATCCGGTCTCGCCCACGATGGCGACCCGACTGCGCGGCGCGATGGTCAGGTCGATGTCGTGGAGCACGGGGGCGCCACCGGGATAGGCGAACCCGACCTCGTTGAACTGCACGGTGATCGGCCCACGCGGCAGCGTCACGCCGGACTCGCCTGGGTCGGAGACGTCGGCGGGCGTGTCGATGATGCCGATAACGCGGCGCCAGCCGGCGACGGCGTTCTGCATCTCGTTGAGGATCTCGGTGGCCTGCTGCACGGGTTGAGTGAAGAGGTTGACGAGGAAGAGGAACGCGAGCAGCTCGCCGAGGGTGAGGCTCCCCCGCGCGGCGAGGACCGTGCCGACGACGAGGACGACCGCGGTCGTCAGACCGGAGACGAGCTGGCCCGAGGTGAACGCGACGACGGACCGGGCCTGCGCGCCGATGGCGGCCTTGCGGTGCGCCTCGACGGCGGCGTCGATGCGCTCGGCCGTGCGGTCCTCGACGCCGTAGGCGCGGATCGCCTGGGCACCGACGACGGCCTCGGAGATGGCGCCGAGCATGTCCCCGACGCGCTCGCGCACCCGCGTGTAGGCCCGGCCGACGACGCCCTGGAACTTGCGGATGATGACGAACAGCGGCACGAAGCAGAGCCAGACGACGAGGCCGAGCAGCGGGCTGTAGACCACCATGAGCACCGTCGCGAGCGTGATCTGCGCGATGTTGATCAGCAGCATGAGCCCGCCGAACTGCACGAACATCGAGATCGTGTCGACGTCGGACGTCACGCGGGAGACGAGCGACCCGCGCCGTTCGCTGTTCTGCGTCAGCATCGCGAGGTCGTGGATGTGACGGAACGCCTTGAGCCGCAACGTCGCCAGGCCGTTCTCGGACGACCGGAAGAGGCGGATGTTGACGAAGTAGGCGGAGAACGCCGTCACGACGACGCCGACGAGCGCGATCCCGATGTAGCGCGCGACGACCGCCATGTCGGGGCCGCCGGCAGCGAGGATGCCGTTGTCGGTGATGCGCTGGACGACGAAGGGCACGAGCACCCGGCCGAGGGTCGACAGCACGGCGAGCAGCACCGTGACCCAGATGCCCTTGCGCAGCTCGGGTGAGAGCTCGACTCCACGACGCAGCGTCTGCCACGTCGTCATCTCCTTGCCCGTCGCGACACCGTGGTGCTCCACGAGGACCTGGGACCGCATGCTCATCGGGAGACCTCCTCGGCCGCGTCGGCTCCGCGCCCGCGGTCGTCGCCGTACTCCTCGTCGGCGGCGATCGCCTCGCGTTCCGCGGCCTCGCGGGCGTATGCCGTGACGAGCCGTTCGTAGCCCACGCACCTGCCGAGCAGCTGGCCGTGCGAGCCGTGGTCGACGACGCGTCCGGCCTCCATGTAGACGACCTCGTCGGCGAGCAGGATCGTGGCCATCCGGTACGCGACGACGAGGACCGTCGTCCCCGAGCTCGCCTCACGCAACCGGGCCAGGATGGCCTGCTCGACGCTGGGGTCGACGGCGGAGGTGGCGTCGTCGAGGATGAGCAGCTGGGGCTCGCGGATCACGGCGCGCGCCAAGGCGATTCGCTGGCGCTGACCCCCGGAGAGGCTGGCGCCGCGCTCGCCCACCCGGGTCTCGAGCCCGTCGGGCAGCTTCTCGACGAAGCCGGCACCCTGCGCGACGTGCAGGGCACGCCAGACTCTCTCGTCGTCGTGCTCGACACCGAGCGTGATGTTGCCGCGGACGCTGTCGTCGAACATGAAGGTCTGCTGCGCCACGAGCGCGGCCACGTCGCTGACGCCCCCGCGCCGCACCTCGCGCAGGTCGACCCCGTCGACGAGCACGGCGCCTGAGTCGGGGTCGACGAGGCGCATGACGAGGTTGGTCAGCGTCGACTTGCCGCTGCCAGTGGGTCCGACGATCGCGACCGTCGCTCCGGGCGCGACGTCGAGGGTGACGTCGACGACGGCCGGGTTGCGGTCGGCCTCGCCGGCCTCGGTCTCGATCTCGTAGGCGTACGCGAGTCGCTCGGTCTGAAGGTGGCTCGCGGTGCCCGACGGGAGTGAGCGCTCGCCGAACTCCATGCTGCCCGTCGCGTCGAGGACCGCCGACACGCGGTTCCAGCCGACGACCGCACGGGGCAGCTCCGCGAGGACCCAGCCGAGCGCGCGCACGGGGAACGCGAGGATGGAGAAGAGGTAGGCGATCTGGACGACCTCGGCGGCCGTCAGCTGGCCGCTGCTCACGCGCAGCGTGCCGACGAAGAGCACGGCCAGCGTGCCGATCGTGGGGATGGCCTCGATGGCCGGGTCGAACCGGCCACGGGTGCGGCCGACCTCGATGTTGGCGTCGCGCAGCTCGTGGGTCACGACGCGGAAGCGCTCGGCCTCGTGGTCCTCGCGCCCGAGCGACTTGACGATCAGGGCGGCCTCGAAGCTCTCGTGGGCGACCTCGGAGACGTCGGCGCGCAGCTGCTGGGCGCGGGTCACCCGCGGCGACATGGCGCGCTGGAAGGCGACGTTGGCCAGGAAGAGCATCGGGAAGACGGTGAGCCCGACGAGGGCCAGCCACGGGTCGACGATGACCATCTGGACGATGCCGAAGACGAGCATGACGACGACACCGAGGGCCATCGGCAGGGGCGCGAAGATGTTCCAGGTCGCCTCGACGTCGGCGTTCGCGTTGGAGAGCAGCTGACCCGACGGGTGCTTGTGGTGCCAGCTGAGCGGGAGCCGGAGGTACTGTCGCGTGACCTGGCGGCGGTACATCGCACCGAGGTTGTACATCGCGACGCCGCCGGCGACGCGGCGACCGATGACGCCGACGATCGTCGTCAGCACGACGGCGGCCATGACGCCGCCGATGAACCACAGCTGGGAGGCCGTCACGTGCCCGGCCGCGATGGCCGGGGCGACGGCGCGATTGACGACGAAGCCGATCGCGGCTGCCGTGAGGCTCGTCATGACGCCGTAGACGACGCTCCCGAGCACGGCGACGGCGAACCAGCGCGGCTGGTCCTTGATGCCCCGCCCGATGACGGCGAGACCCTCTCGGAGGGTCGAGGTGGGCGGGACGTTCACGGTGTGCTGCTCCCCTGGTGACGTGCTCTGTGGTCGACCCCACAGCCTCTCACGTGGCGCTGACACCCCGGTCACCCGCACGCCTCGCCCAGAACCACTCCGCGCCGGCACCCGCCCCGGGCTCCTCGATCCGCCGGAACCCCAGCCGCGCCAGGACCCGGTGGCTCGCGACGTTGTCCGGTTCGGTGTGGGCCACGACGGACAGCCCGGACGCCTCGAGCGAGCGCACCATCCCGGACAGGACGTCCGTCATGAGCCCGCCACCCCGGGCCTGCGGGACCAGGCCGTAGCCGACCTCGACCACGCCGTCCACCGGCGGACCGAAGCAGCCGATCGAACCGACGACGAGGGCGTCGGACCGCCGGACGATGTGGCGCGGGGACCACGCGTCCGGACCCGAGGCCGTCATCCCGACGGCGTCGAGGTCGTCCTCGCGGGGGTAGCCCTCGGCCCAGTCGGCCCGGTGCTCCCCGGCGCGCATCGCGGCGGCGTCCTCGGGGGTGATGGGCACGAGCCGCGCGTCCCGCGTCTCGATCGGTCCCGGACCGATCGGCCGGGCGGGCGCCCCCGTGCGCACCCAGTGCCGCAGCACCCCGTCTCGCTCGTCCTCGACGACGCCCCCGGCCGAGGCGATGGTGCGGGCGGACGCGAAGTTGTCGACGTCGCACGTCACGAGCACGGGGTCGATGCCTCGCGCCGCGGCCAGCGCGAGGGCGAGGCCGAGCGCCTCACGCGCGACGCCCTGACGCCGGGCACCCGGCGACACGGCATACCCGATGTGGCCGCCCTCGGCGAGCAGCGACGGGGTGAGCGCGTGCCGCACCGCGATGGTGCCGACGACGCGTCCGTCACGCACGATCCACCGGTTCGACGACGGCACCCGCCCCTCGGGCAGCGCCTCGTCAGCGCGTTCCATCCTGCCCAGCCAGTCCACCCACTCCTCGAACACGGCGCGGTCGCGCAGCCGGTCGCGGTCGCCCGGCCGGTAGCCCGAGCCGTGGATGGTGGCGCCGGCGAAGTCCTCGACCATCTCCCACCACGAGTCGGCCAGGTCGACGGTGGGGCGCACGAGCTCGATCACCGTCCGACCCTAGAGAGCGGCCGCCCTCGACGGCCACCCGATTCGGGCCGAGCAGTCCCTGAGAGGATGGGGTCATGACGCGCCACGCCCAGTCCGAACGCCTCCAGCTCTGCGACGAGCTCGACCGGCTCGGGCCCGACGCGCCGACCCTGTGCGAGGGCTGGGACACCCGCGACCTGGCGGCGCACCTCGTCATCCGGGAGGGACGGCCCGACCTCGCCGTCGGCACCGTCGTCCCGTTCCTCTCCGGCCGCCTCGAGCGCGAGCAGCACCGGATGGCGCAGGGCGACTACGCCGCCCTCGTCGACCGGGTCCGTCACGGTGCACCCGCGTGGAACCCCATGTCCCGCCCCAAGCTCGACGAGCTGACCAACCTCGTCGAGTTCTTCGTGCACCTCGAGGACGTTCGCCGGGCACAGCCCGACTGGGAGCCGCGCGAGCTGCCCGCGGCGCTGCAGGGCAAGCTGTGGTCGGCGCTCAAGCGCTCCGCCCGACTGACGTTCCGCAAGTCCGCGACCGGCATCGTCCTCATCGGCGAGGGACAGGGGCGGTATGCCGCGAAGCTGCCCGACCACCACGGCACCGTCGTGCTCCGCGGGGCCCCGGCCGAGCTCGTCCTCTACGCGTACGGCCGCGCGGCCGTGGCACGGGTCGAGCTCGAGGGCGATGCCGACGACATCGCGGCGCTGCAGCAGGCCGACCTCGGCATCGGCTGACGCGGCGGCGCTGCGCCCTACAACGCTGCCGCGCCCGAGGTCACCGGACGGTGAGACCGGCCGACCGCAGGGCGTCCTTGACCTGACCGACGGTGAGCTCGCGGTAGTGGAAGACACTCGCGGCGAGCACCGCGTCGGCGCCCGCCTCGACGGCCGGCGCGAAGTGCTCGACGCGCCCGGCGCCGCCGCTCGCGATGACGGGCACCGACACCGCCGCCCGCACGCGGCGGATGAGCTCGAGGTCGAAGCCGTGCTTCGTGCCGTCGGCGTCCATCGAGTTGAGCAGGATCTCCCCCGCTCCGAGCTCGGCGGCCCGCGCGCACCAGTCGACCGCGTCGAGGTCGACCGGGGTGCGGCCGCCGTGCGTCGTCATGACGAAGTCGTCCGTGGGCTGCCCGTCGTCGCCGAGACGACGGCGGACGTCGGCCGACAGGACCAGCACCTGCGCACCGAATCGGCTCGCGATCTCGGCGATCAGCTCGGGCCGGGCGATCGCTGCGGTGTTGACCCCGACCTTGTCGGCGCCTGCGCGCAGCAGGCGGTCGACGTCGTCGACGGTCCGCACGCCACCACCGACCGTGAGCGGGATGAAGACCTGCTCCGCGGTGCGGCGCACGACGTCATAGGTGGTCTCCCGGTCGCCGCTGCTCGCCGTCACGTCGAGGAAGGTCAGCTCGTCGACGCCCTGCTCGTCGTAGAGCTTGGCCAGCTCGACCGGGTCGCCGGCGTCGCGGAGGTTCTCGAAGTTGACGCCCTTGACGACCCGGCCCGCGTCGACGTCCAGGCAGGCGATGACTCTCGTGGCGACCGGCATGCGACAAATCTAGGCCAGTGGCGCCGATGGGTAGTCTCGCGCCCATGTGGGACGACGTGACGCGGGCGCCGCGCGAGGACCATGTCACCGCCGTCGTGTCGCTCGCGCTCGCCGCGCGGGCCCGGTGCGGCGACGTCGTCGTCATCGCCCTCGACGGTCCGAGCGGTGCCGGCAAGACGACGCTGGCCCGCGGCGTCGAGCTGGCGCTCGAACCGGTCGCTCCCGTGGCCGTCGTGCACATGGACCACCTCTACCCCGGCTGGGACGGGTTGGCCCGGGGCCCAGGGCTCCTCACCACGCAGGTGCTGGAGCCGCTCGCCCGAGGCGAGCGGGCGGCATACCGGATCTGGAGCTGGGTGCGCGACGAATGGGCCGGCTCGCGCGAGGTGCCCCCGTGCCGCTTCCTCGTCGTGGAGGGGTGCGGCTCCAGCGTGCAGCCGGCGGGGGCGTATGCCGCCGTGTCCGTCTTCGTCGACGCCGAGGTCGCGCTGCGGAGGTGCCGTGGGCTCGAGCGCGACGGCGAGGCCTACCGTCCGCAGTGGGAGCGCTGGGCCAGGCAGGAGACGGTGCTCTTCACGGCCGACGCGACCAGGCAGCGCGCCGACCTCGTCCTCGACACATCTAGTCTCTGACGGTGCGCACACGTCGACGAGCGGTCCGGCCCCTCCCCGCGGTGTGGGTGATGGCCGTCGCGCTCGTCGCGGTCGCCGCCAACCTGCGGATCGCGATCACGAGCGTCCCCCCGCTGCTCGACGCGATCTCCACGGACCTCGGTCTCAGCCATGCCGCCGCGGGGGCGCTGACGACCCTGCCGGTCCTCTGCATGGGTGTCTTCGCCCCCGTGGCGAGCCGGATCGCCCACCGCACCGGCGCGGCGGGCGCCGTCCTCGGGGCCGTCATCGGCATCCTCGCGGGGACGGCAAGCCGCTTCGCCGGCGACCACGTCGTCGTGCTCTACGCGGGGACGTTCGTCTGCGGTGTCGGGATCGCCGTGGCCGGCACGCTGCTCCCCCGCCTCGTCAAGACCTACTTCCCTCCCGAGCGCACCGGTCTCGTCACCGGCCTCTACATGCTGGCGATGATGGGCGGCGCCGCGCTGAGCTCGGCGATCGCCGTGCCCCTGGCCGACCGGCTCGGCAGCTGGCAGGCCTCGCTCGGCTCGTGGTCAGTCGTCGCCCTCGTCGGTGCCCTCGCCTGGGCCCCGTTCACCGTGCGCGCCAACCCGCACCACACGCCCGACGAGGAGGGGCCGGGTCGCCTCCCCTGGGGCCACCCCACGGCCTGGCTCGTCGCCGGCTACCTCGCCCTCCAGTCCTGGTGCTTCTACTCCGCCGTCACGTGGCTCGCCCCGACCTACGTCGAGCACGGCTGGTCCCGTGAGTCGGCCGGCTTCCTCGCGGCGGCATTCAGCGGGGCGCAGATCGTCTCGGGGCTGCTCGGCCCCGTCCTCAGCGACCGCACGCACGACATGCGTCGGCTCCTGCTGCCTGCGGCGACCCTCGGTGTCGCCGGTTCCGTCGGCATCTGGCTCGCCCCGCTGACGGCGCCGTGGCTGTGGGCGGTCGTGACCGGCCTCGGCCAGGGAGCCGCGTTCTCCCTCGCCCTCGTCCTCCTCGTGCGCTACACGCGGACGCCGGAGGCGAGCGGGCGGCTCACCGGCATGGCCTTCCTCATCTCCTACGGCATCGCCTCGATCGGCCCGGTCGCCATGGGCCTGGTGCGCGACGTGACCGGCGGCCTGTCGCTGGTCTGGGCCGTCCTCGCGGCGATCGGCGTGGTGCAGGCCGTCGTCGTGGTGAGGCTGCGCCCCGACCTCCGCCGGGTCGGCTGAGTCGCAGCACCCCGAAGAACCAATCGAAAGAGCAATCCGTCCCCGTTTCGCGTCAGGCATCCTGGCCCGGAACCGGACGGATTGCTCTTTCGATTGGGCGGGGGGTTCCCTCGGGGGCGTGAGGCTGAGTCGCACCGCTCCGTCACCCGCGGGGCTCGTGATGCAGTTGAGACGCACAATTCGGGTCAAACGGCGTACAACGGAGGACAAACCTGTGCAGAATGCACGACGACGTGCTGACTGCAAGGAGACCGACGATGCTGCCTCGCCCCACCCCGGTGACCGAGCCTGAGCGCGAGGCCACCCCAGCGAGCCCGGGCCGCCTCGTCGCCGCGCTCATCGCGCTGGTCCTCGTCGCGGGCATCCCCGGCCTCGTGGGCGCCGTCCCCGCCGCCGCACTCACCGCTCCGTCGGCCGTCAGCCTGTCGGTCGTCGCCGGGCCGACTCGCGGTGGCACGGTCGTCGACCTGTCGGGTTCCGGGGTGGGCGCGACCACGAAGGTCTTGTTCGGCACGACCACCGTCACCCGCGTCACGCGCTTGTCGACCACGAAGGTCCGGGTGGTCACCCCGGCCCACGGCCCGGGCCTCGTGAGTGTTCGCGTTGCCACGCCGACCGGCTCCTCACCCGTGTCCTCTCGGTCCACCTTCTCCTTCGACGCCGTTCCCACCCTCGGTGCCCTCTCGTCGCGGAGCGGGTCGTCGCGTGGCGGAACGACCGTCACCCTGACCGGAACGGGTCTGCAGCGGGCGAGCTCGGTCCACTTCGGATACGCCGCGGCCACCGGACTCACCCGCCTCTCCGCGACCCAGGTCCGCGTGACCGTCCCGGCCCACCCCGCCGGCCCGGTCGATGTGCGGGTCACCACGCCGGGAGGCACGTCGCCCATCACGGGTGCGGGCCGCTTCACCTACATCGCCCCGCCCGTCGTCAGGACGCCGACGGTCACGAGCCTGTCCGTGTCGGCCGGCCCGGTCCGGGGAGGCACCGTCTTCGTCGTGGGCGGGACCAACTTCACCGGGACGACGCACGTCACCTTCGGTGGGACGACCGCCGGCTTCACGGTGCTGTCGAGCACCCAGCTGCGGGTCACGGCCCCGGCGCGCCCGGCCGGCCTCGCCAACGTCCAGGTGCGCACGGCGGCCGGTCTCTCACCAGCGACCACCGCGAACGCCTACTCCTACGAGGCCCTCCCGACGCTGACCGGCGCGTCCCCCGCCTCGGGGCCGACGACGGGCGGCACGGTCGTCACGCTGACGGGCACAGGCCTCGGCCGCGCGACCGCGGTGCAGCTCGGCACCGCCACGACGACGCAGGTCGTCCGGGTCTCGGCCACGACGCTCCGCGTCACCACCCCGGCCGGCGCCGCGGGCACGGTCGACGTACGCGTCACGACGCCGGGTGGCACGTCGGCTGCGACGACGCGCGCTCGCTTCGCCTTCCAGGCAACCGCGCCGGCCGTGACCTCGCTGTCGACCACCGCCGGCCCGCTCAGTGGTGGCACTCGCGTCACCGTGACCGGGGTCGGTTTCGTCGGCGTGACCCGCGTGAACCTCGATGGCACGCCCATCCCCTTCACCGTGTTGTCAGCCACGACCATCGCAGTCACGACACCCGCCCACTCCGCAGGGCCCGTCGGCCTCACCGTCACGACCCCGTACGGCACGTCGCCCGACGGCGCGTCGAGCACCTTCGCGTTCGATCCCGCGCCGGCGATCGCGTCGGTGTCGCCGCAGACCGGTCCGCCGAGCGGAGGCACCGTCGTCACGGTGACGGGCACCGGCCTCACCCGAGCCACCACGATCAGCTTCGGCACGGTGACGGCCACCAACCTGGTTCGGGTCTCGGACACGACGGTGCGCGTCACGACGCCTGCCCACGCATCCGGGCCGGTCGACGTGCTCGTCACCACCCCGGGCGGCACGTCCGCCGCCGGGGCGGGAGCCCGGTATGCCTTCGGCTCGCCACCCGCCGTCACCGGGCTGTCTGCTGTCGCAGGGCCACTGACCGGAGGCACGGTCGTGACCATCTCCGGCACCGGGCTCGGCGAGGCCACCGCGGTGCAGTTCGGCTCCGTCGCGGGCACCGGTCTCGTCCGGGTGTCCGACAGCTCGCTGCGGATCACCGCCCCGGCGCAGGCCGAGGGCGCGGTCACGGTCCGTGTCGTGAACGCCAACGGGACGAGCCCCGAGACCGACAAGGGCCTCTTCACCTACGTCGGGGTGCCTGCCGTCTCGGCGCTGTCGACGCCGGCCGGCCCGCTGAGCGGCGGTGCCGTCGTCATCACGGGGACGCGGCTCGGCCTCGCCACCGGTGTGGACTTCGGCACGACGCCGGGCACCGGGCTCGTGCGGGTCTCGGACACCGAGCTGCGCATCACCGCCCCGGGACGCCCGGCGGGCCCCGTCGACGTGCGCGTCACGACGCCCGGCGGCGTCTCGCCGGTGGTCCCGGCAGGGCAGTTCACCTACCAGGCCGTCCCGACCGTGACCGCCTTGTCCCCCGCCCTCGCTCCGACGAAGGGCGGCGGCAGCGTCACGCTGACCGGGACGGCATACGACCGGGTCTCCGCAGTGACCTTCGGAGGCGTCGCCGCGACCACGGTGACCCGCCTGTCGGCGACCCAGCTCGTCGTCACCGTGCCGCCCCAGGCCGAGGGCGACGTCGACGTGCGCGTCACCACCCCTGGTGGCACCTCGGCGGTCGTGCCCGGCGGACGCTTCACCTACCAGAACCCACCCGTCATCAGCTCCGTCACCCCGGCCTCCGGCCCGTTGAGCGGTGCCGTCATCACCCTGAGCGGCACCTCGTTCACCGACGTCAGCGCTGTGCAGTTCGACGGCGTCGCCGCGACATCCTGGACCCGGGTGTCTGCCACGGCACTGACCGCCGTCGTGCCGGCCCGCCCGGCGACCGGTCCCATCACGATCCGCGTCACCACCCGGGCCGGTGCGGTCGAGCGCACCGACGGCTTCACCTATGTCGCCGGCGCCACCCTGACGCCCGGCCAGGTGCTCTCGCCCGACACCGCCCTGCGGTCCCCCTCGGGCACGTACACCGCCACGATGCAGGCGGACGGCAACCTCGTCGTCGCGACGTCAGCCGGCGCCAGCCGTTGGACGAGCGCGACGCCCGGTGCCGGCAACCGCCTCGAGGTGCGCGCCGACGGCAACGTCGTCATCCTGCGCACGAACGGCACGGTCGCCTGGTCGAGCGGCACCAACGGCTGGACCGGGGGCGTGCTCACCCTGACCGACCAGGGGCTGCTCCAGGTGCGTCAGGGCACGACGACCGTGTGGGACCACCGCGGCGTCCGCTACGACCAGATGCTGCCCGGACAGGTCCTGCGCCCCGGCGAGTCGCTGGTCTCGACGAGCCAGGGGTGGAGCCTCGCCATGCAGAACGACGGCAACCTCGTGCTCAGCTCGGCCCAGGGCAAGCGCCAGTGGGCGGCCTTCACCTCGGGCAGCGGCAGCACGGCCACGATGCAGACCGACGGCAACTTCGTCGTCCGCGACAGCCGCGGCGTCATCCTGTGGTCGACGCAGACCAGCGGTGCCGGATCGGTCGTGCGCGTGCTCGCCACCGGCAACGTCGCCGTCTACCAGGGCTCCGTCGTCACGTGGGCCATCACCGGCGGCCCCGCGCCGTCGGGCTGGGCGTGCTACTCGCGGGCCACCCAGGACTGCATCCAGCGGTTCGGCTACTACGGGCAGCGCGCCTGGTACTACCCCGTCGACGCGTGGGGCAACAACTGCACGAACTACTCGGCCTACCGCCTGTCCCGCGACGGGGTGCAGAACCCGGGCAACCTCGGCAACGCCAACACGTGGGACGACAATGCGCGGGCCAAGGGCTTCGCCGTCGACCAGAGCCCGCGGGTCGGTGACATCGCGCAGTGGAACTCCAACCACGTCGCCTACGTCGACTGGGTCAGCGCCGACGGCAACACGATCGCGATCTCAGAGAGTGGCTACGGCGGCACGGTGCTCGGAAAGACGTATACCTCGATGAGCGGCCGCCGGATCATCCCGCGCAGCAGCTACTCCTGGCCGTCGAACTTCATCCACTTCCGCTGACGGCTCCGCAACGCCTCGCGTCGGCGCTCAGCCCCAGTAGTCGTCCATCGCCCGGGCTGCGTCCTCGACGTCCTGGGCGGTCTCCCCGGACGCCGACGCGGTGCGCCGCTCCGTGACCGTCAGGCGCCCGCGGTAGAAGAGCATCGGCCGACCGGACTCGCCGTCCTCGAGGTCGAGCACCCGACCGATGACGACGTCGTGGTCGCCCGCGACGTGGACCTGCTCGACCGAGCAGTGCACCCGCATCAGCACGCCCGGCAGACTCGGGCCACCGTGCACCGACGGCGCCCAGTCCAACCCGTCGAACCGTGCACCGTCGGCCGAGCCGAAGCGTGCGATGAGGTCGCGCTGGTCGTGCCCGAGAACGTTGACGGTGAACCGACCGTGGTCACGCATCCGCGGCCAAGACCGCCCGCGATGGTCGGCACAGAACAGGACCAGCGGCGGGTGCAGCGACACGGACGCGAAGGACTGGCAGGCGAACCCCACCGGAGCGGCTCCGTCCGCGAAACCGGTCACGATGGTCACCCCGGTGGCGAAGTGGCCCAGCGCGTGCCGCATGCGGTCCGGGGTCGGGGCCCCGGTCATGACGGGCCCAGCGGGCGCTCCGGCTCGCTGGCCTCACCGAACGCCTGGATGAGGGCGGCGAGCCGCGAGGCCTCACGGCCCGCCACGGGTCCGTCGGCCTTCTGGATCGCCATGACCGCGACGGAGTCGCCGTCCTCGAGGTCGAGCGTCACCCACGGCTCTCCGCCACCGAACTGGATGCCGACGACCTCCGGCCACGTGAGGGTGCGGGTCAGCATGAGGTTGCGCACGACGATGCCCGCCCGGCTCGGCACCGCGACGATGGAGGCGTAGCGCCAGGCGATGAGGGCGACGGCGACGCCGAGGCCGAAGAACATCAGGCGGTCGCCGACGCCCCAACGTCCGTCGGCCTGGGCCGGCATGACGACCGCGATGACCCCGAAGACGACGAGCGACAACCACGCCACCACCAGCGCCACGGTGCGACCCCGTCGGGGCCGGAAGGGCGCCAGCGCGTCTGGGCCCGAGTCGGCCCCGGGCGCCTGGTGCGACCCGGACGGCGGCGTCATGCTGTTCCTCCCACCGTCGCGGGTCACAGCCGGCAGGCGGCGATGTCGGTGACGAGGATGGCCCGCGCCCCGAGGTCGTAGAGCTCGTCCATGAGCCGGTTGCGTCCCAGCCTCGGCACCATGGCGCGCACGGCGACCCAACCCTCGTCCTGCATCGGCGAGACGGTCGGCGACTCGAGGCCCGGCGTCAGCTCGCAGGCCTTGTCGACGAGGTCCCTGGGGCAGTCGTAGTCGAGCATGACGTACGTCCGAGCCGTGATGACGCCGGCGATGCGTCGCTGGAGCACCTCGATGGCCTGGGCCTCGCCGGGGCGGTCGCCGCGGATGAGCACGGCCTCCGAGCGCAGGATCGGCTCGCCGAACACCTCGAGGCCCTGCTGGCGCAGGGTCGTGCCGGTCTCCACGACGTCGGCGATGCAGTCGGCTACCCCCAGGGTGATGGCGGTCTCGACGGCGCCGTCGAGCCGCACGACCTCGGCGGACAGACCGCGCGAGCTCAGGTCGGCGCGGACGAGACCGGCGTACGACGTCGCGACGCGCTTGCCCGCGATGTCCTCGACCGTGGCCACCTGACCCGGCTTGCCGGCATACCGGAACGTCGAGGCTCCGAAGCCGAGCGCCATGACCTCGACGGCGTCAGAGCCGGAGTCGAGCAGCAGGTCACGGCCGGTCACCCCGGCGTCGACGGTGCCCGAGCCGACGTAGACGGCGATGTCGCGCGGGCGCAGGTAGAAGAACTCGACGTCGTTCTCGGCGTCGGAGACGACGAGCTCCTTGCTGTCACGACGCGTGCGGTAGCCCGCCTCGCGGAGCAGCTCGACGGTGACGTCGGACAGGGAACCCTTGTTGGGCACGGCGATTCGCAGCATGGGGATGAGAGTCCTCAGAGGTGGGAGTAGACGTCGTCGAGCGAGATGCCCTTGGCGAGCATGAGGACCTGCAGATGGTAGAGGAGCTGGCTGATCTCCTCGGCGGCCTCGTCGTTCGACTGGTACTCGGCGGCCATCCACACCTCGGCGGCCTCCTCGACGATCTTCTTCCCGATCGCGTGCACGCCGGCATCGAGCTGCGCGACGGTGCCCGAACCCTCGGGTCGCGTCTGCGCCTTCTCGGCCAGCTCGGCATACAGCTGCTCAAAGCTCTTCACGGTGCCCCAGCCTACGGGCCGTGAACCCCGGGTCCGGACGGTGCTCACGACGTGGCGACGGAGCGGAGTGCCACGACGGTCGCGACTGCCGCCGTCGCGGCCTCGTGCCCCTTGTCCTCGGCCGAGCCGGGCAGCCCTGCGCGGTCGAGCGCCTGCGCCTCGTCGTCGCACGTCAGCACGCCGAACCCGATGGGCGTCGCCGTGCTCACCGACACGTCGGTGATGCCGACCGTCGCCGCCTGGCAGACGTAGTCGAAGTGCGGGGTGCCGCCGCGGATGACGACGCCGAGCGCGACGAGCGCGTCGTAGCGGTCGGCCAACGTCGCGCACGCGACGGGCAGCTCGAACGTGCCGGGCACCCGGACGACGTCGACGGCCGTCACACCGGCGTCGGCGAGGCCGCGCCGGGCCCCGTCGAGCAGTCCGTCCATGACCTGCTGGTGCCAGCTCGCCGCGACGACCGCGACCCGGAGGCCGCTGCCGTCGGTGGTGAGAGTGGGTGCGCCGTCCTTCATGCCGTCTCCTTGCCGCCGTGCCGGTCGTTCGTGACCGGGATGTCATGACCCAGGCGTTCGCGCTTGGTGATGAGGTACTGCTCGTTGTCCTCGCCCATCGGGCCGTGCAGACGCTCGACGGCGACCACGTCGACGCCCAGCTGCCGCAGGGCCGTGACCTTGTTGGGGTTGTTCGTCAGCAGGACGACCTCGGTCGCCCCGAGGTCGTGCAGGATCGCCGCGCCGGCGGCGTACTCCCTCGCGTCGACGGGCAGCCCGAGGGCGGTCTGCGCATCGACGGTGTCGGCCCCGCGGTCCTGCTGGGCGTAGGCGCGCAGCTTGTCGACGAGTCCCACGCCGCGGCCCTCGTGACCGCCGAGGTAGACGACGACGCCGCCCTCGCTGCCGACCCGCGCCAGGGCCGCCTGCAGCTGGGGGCCGCAGTCGCAGCGCAGTGACCCGAAGGCGTCGCCGGTCAGGCACTCGGAGTGCAGACGGGTGAGGACCGGCCCCGCGTGGCGCAGTCCCTGCAGCCCCCGGGGGCTGACGAGGGCGACGTGCTCGTCGCCGGTCAGGGTGTCGCGGTAGCCGTGCGCGGTGAACGTGCCGTGGACCGTCGGGATGCGGGTCGTCGCGAGACGCTCCACCCGGTCGAGGCGCTGGCGGTGGTCGACGAGCTGCTCGATCGTGATGACCGGCAGACCGAACTCGCGCCCGAGCCCGACGACCGCGTCGAACCGCATCATCGTGCCGTCGTCGTGGACGAGCTCGCCGATGACGCCGACGGGCGAGAGACCGGCGAGCCTGGTCAGGTCGACCGCTGCCTCGGTGTGGCCGGGGCGCGTCAGCACGCCTCCGGCGCGGGCGCGCAGCGGCAGGACGTGTCCGGGTCGGATGAGGTCGGCGGGCGTCGAGTCGACGTCGGCGAGCACCTGGACGGTGCGGAGCCGGTCGGCCGCGCTGATCCCCGTCGTGACACCCGTGGCCGCATCGACCGACACGGTGTAGGCGGTGCGCAGCGGGTCGCGGTTGTCGGCGACCATGAGCGGCAGCTCGAGACGGTCGGCGACCTCGTCGGGCATCGGCGCACACAGGTAGCCCGAGGAGTGACGGATCGTCCACGCCATCCAGTCCTCGGTGGCGGTCTCGGCGGCGAGGACGAGGTCGCCCTCGTTCTCGCGGTCCTCGTCGTCGAGGACGAGGACGGGCCGACCCGCCTGGAGCGCTTCGAGCGCCGCCTCGACGGTCGAGAGGGTGGTCATGGCGCGACCTCCTGTCGGTGGGTGAGCAGTCGCTCGACGTACTTGGCGATGACGTCGACCTCGAGGTTCACGACGTCGCCGACTCCCTTGTGTCCCAACGTCGTCAGCTCGAGGGTCGTGGGGATCAGCGAGACGCCGAACGAGTCGTCACCGACATGAGCGACCGTGAGCGACACCCCGTCGACGGTGATCGAGCCCTTCTCGACGACGTATGCCGCCAGGCCGGCCGGGAGCGTGAAGTCGACCGTCTCCCAACGGTCCCCGGGCGTGCGCGCCGTGATGGTGGCGGTGCCGTCGACGTGGCCCTGGACGACGTGGCCGCCGAACCTGCCGTCGGCGGGCATCGCGCGCTCGAGATTGACGCGGTCGCCCGGGGCGAGCGCGCCCAGGCTGCTGCGGGCGAGCGTCTCGGCCATGACGTCGACCGTGAAACCGGTCGCGTCGTGCTCGGTCACGGTGAGGCAGACCCCGTTGACGGAGATGGAGGCGCCGTGCGTCGCGTCACTGACGACGAGGGGTCCGTCGATGCGGAGCACGGCCGAGTCGGTGCCGTGCTCGATGGCGGCGACGATGCCCAGCTCCTCGACGATTCCGGTGAACATGTGTCTCCTCAGGGTCGGCGTGTGCTCACGAGTCCGTGGCGGGGGTGGCTGCGGGGGTTCCGACGCCGGGAGTTCCGACTACGGGGACGGCGTGGATGCGGACGTCTCCCCCGACGACGGCGACGTCCACGAGGTCGAGCCGGCGGACGTCCGAGACGGACCGGATGCCGAGGTCGGCGACGGCGGCGGGGCCGGCGCCGAGCAGGGCCGGTGCGACGTAGGCATAGACGTCGTCGACGAGACCGGCGGAGATGAAGGCCGCTGCCAGCGTCGGGCCGCCCTCGAGCCACACGTCGCGGACTCCCTTGCGCCACAACAGGTCCAGGGCCTCCCACGGGTCTCGCGTCTCGAGGTGGACGAGCGTCCCGGGCGCGTCACGGATCCGCGCTCCGTCCGGGACGTCGCGCTCCCCCATCACCGCACGGAGGGGCTGCCGCGCGGCGAGCTCCCCACCCGGCATACGCACCGTGAGACGGGGGTCGTCGGCAAGGACCGTGCCGGTGCCGACGAGCACGGCGTCACGGGTGGCCCGCAGCAGGTGGACGTCGGCCCGTGCGGCCTCTCCCGTGATCCACTGGCTGGTGCCGTCGGCGGCGGCGCTGCGACCGTCGAGGGTCGTGGCGAGCTTCCACGTGACGAGAGGGCGGCCGAGCGCCACGGTCCGGGCCCACCGCTCGTTGATCGCGGCGGCCTCGTCGGCCAGCACACCCCCCGTGACCTGGACGCCGGCGGCGTGCAGCCGCTCGGCTCCGCCGGAGGCGTCCGGATTGGGGTCCGACTGGGCGAACACGACGCGCGCCACCCCGGACTCGGCCAAGGCGTCCGAACACGGACCGGTGCGCCCCGTGTGCGAGCAGGGTTCGAGCGTGACGAACGCCGTCGCTCCCCTCGCCGCGTCACCCGCCGCGGTCAGGGCCTCGATCTCGGCGTGCGGCGTCCCGGCGCCGTGGTGGAACCCCTCACCGACGACGGTGCCGTCCGGTGCCACGAGCACGCACCCGACGCGCGGGTTGGGGTCCGGCCACGGCCCGGCCGCGGCGAGCTGAAGGGCTCGTCGCATCCAGGCCGCGGCCGCCGTGTTGCCCACGGGTCAGCTCGGCGTGCCGGCCAGCTGGGGCTCGACGTCGCGCTCGTCGACCCGCGACGCCTTGACCCACTGGGTGAAGCCGTAGATGACGAAGAGGCCGTAGAAGGTGTAGAGGACGGCCGTCGGCACGTAGTCGGTCGCGAAGGCGAAGGGCACGCCGATCAGGTCGACAGCGATCCACGCGAGCCAGAACTCGTTCCACCCACGAGCCATGGCATACGTGGCGACGATGGAGCCGACGAAGATCCACGCGTCGCACCAGTAGAACCACCACTGCGGGGTGAAGAACGGGTTCGGCGAGAGGTTCCACAGCCACACGAAGGCCTGGTGGACGACGACGGTGCCGACGAGCCAGAAGACGACGACGCCCACACGTTCGCGGCTCGTGGCCCACCTCGGCGTGATGGCGACGCCGCTCGCGTCCCCGGCGTGGTTGAGCCGGCGTACCTGCGACCAGCGCCACCAGCCATAGATGCTCGTGACGATGAAGAACACCTGGCGGCCCGCCTGGCCGAAGAGCGGGATGCGCTCGTCGGCGCCGAAGACGGCGCCGAGGTAGACGAAGAAGAGCATGATGTTGGCCAGGATCCCGACGGGCCAGGCCCAGACCCACCGGCGCATGCCGAGGTAGGCGGAGGCGAGCCCGATGAGCACGCCGATCAGCTCGAGCCAGTGCAGCTGGTAGGGGCCGATGGGGATGGTGGCGTCGATGGCCTGCTGGAAGACGTTCTTCGTCTGTTCGGCCAGAGCAAGAGCCTGCATGTGGGGTTTCGTCCTTGGTCGTTCGTCGTGGCACGGACGAACTCCGGGGTACCTCCACACGCCCACGCGGTCCGGACCCGGACGGACGATGCCGACGGTCCAAGCCACGACGGCCTGTTTCGTGCTGCCTCCCATCCGGACTTTCACCGTCGGTCCCGGAATTTCACCAGGTCAACCGGCCGCTGGATGCGGTCGGGTCGCGGACTGTAACCGCCGGCTCGGAATTACACCGACCCCGGAGCACGTACAGCCAGTATGCACCCCTGACCGCGCCCCGGGCACACCCCGACCGCGTGACGGGCACCACGAGGGGCCGGCGACCGTCAACGCCCCCGGGCGCGCCCGTTGGTCCGCGGTCTCGCCACGTCAGCCCGGCCGACGGAAGTCGGTGACGGGCGCGAGCCGTCGGAAGCCGGCCGAGGCGTACGTTGCCACGGCGCCGACGTTGCTGCTCGGGGTGCACACGGTCGCGCTGGAGGCGCCCATCTCCCGCAGCGCGGCCGCAGCCGCGAGCGAGATCGCCGCGCCGAACCCGCGACCGCGATGGTCCTGGTGCACGCCGAGTGGTTCGAGCAGGCCGGGCCTTCCCGGGCCCGCCGACCAGACCGTCACGGCGGCGACCGCGGCATGACCGGAGTCGTAGGCGACCAGACACCGCGCCCGCCGGTACGGCGAGGAGGTGGCCATCGTGTGCCAGCGCTCGACGGTGAACGTCGAGTTCGGGAACGCGGCGCGCTGAACCTCGACCCGCTCCTGCGCGTTGGCTGCGTCCGCGACCACGACCCTGAGGCCGCAGTCGTCCACCGCGTCGGTGAGGTCACGCGACAGCGGCGTCCACGACTCGTCCGCGACCCAACCGCTCTCGGTGAGGAGCCGTCGGAAGGCGGTGCCGGACCGAGCCTCGACACTCGCGTCGTCCGCGGCCAGCACGCCACGCTCCGGATCCGACAGGTCGCCGAGCAGCCGCGCCGCGAACGCATCGTCCCGATCGACGATGGGGGCGACCCCCATCCGGACCAGGCCGGCATCCTCCACGAGGCCGACGGCCATGATCTGCCCGTCCCGGCGCCACACCCGGAGGGCTGCGGCGAGGTTCTCCGTCCCCAGTTTCCAGTTCCACCCGAGGTCACCCGGGTGGAGCTGGACCGGCGCCCCTTCGTCCTGCCAGGACGCCAACGCCTCGGCGGCCTCGTCCAGTGAGTCGGCGGTCGCGGTCTCCAGCGTGATGGGCACGGGACCCATCCAAGTGCACTCCCGGACGTCGCCGCACCTGGTTTGCCGGGCTGAGCTGCGCCCCGGGGTCGAACGTCCCGTCAGTGCCGGTGCTGGACCGCGAGCGCCCGCAGCTCGTCGACGGCGGCTGCCGCGTCCGCGGGGCCGTAGACCGCAGAGCCCGCCACGAACACGTCGGCACCCGCGTCTGCGCACTGCTCAATCGTGTCGGCGCTGACGCCGCCGTCGACCTGGATCCAGATCTCCCCGCCGTGCCGCCGCACCGCATCACGGACCTGACGCACCTTGGGCATCTGGTCGGCCATGAAGGACTGACCACCGAAGCCCGGCTCGACGGTCATGACGAGCACCATGTCGAGGTCGGGCAGCAGCTCTTCGTAGGGCCCGAACGCGGTCCCGGGCTTGAGGGCCATCGACGAGCGGGCACCGGCGGCACGCAGCGTCCGCGCCAGGGTCCGGGGGTCGCGCGCGGCCTCGACGTGGAAGGTGACCGACTGGCAGCCGGCCTCGGCGTAGGACGGAGCCCAGCGGTCGGGGTCCTCGATCATGAGGTGGGCGTCGATGGGGATCGGGCTGACCTTCAGCAGGGCCTCGATCACCGGCAGACCGAGCGTGAGGTTGGGGACGAAGTGGGCGTCCATGACGTCGACGTGCGCCCAGTCGGCGTTCGCGATGCGCCCCAGCTCGGCCTCCAGGTTGGCGAAGTCGGCGGACAGGATGCTCGGTGAGATCTGCACGCGCACAGCCTAGTTCCGGGCCCTCGCCGTCAGTCGGCGACCTTCGTCCAGACCGACACGTGGGACTCGGAGTCCGCAGTGAAGGGCGTGCGGTCCCAGTCGGCCCACCGGTCGCGCAGCCGCAGGCCCGCGATCCGCGCCATGAGGTCGAGCTCCGAGGGCCACACGTAGCGGTGCGCGGAGGCCGAGTACGTCGCGAGCCCTCGTCCTCCGTTGCCCTCCAGCGACTCGGTCCGCACGTAGTGGTGCGACACGGAGCGCTGGCTCACGACGTCGACGGTGTCGAAGCCGACGTGCCGCTTCCCGACGTGGAAGGGCACCGCGGTCTGCCCAGGGGGCATTCGCCTCAGCTGGGGCACGAAGACCTCGACGACGAAGGATCCGCCCGGCGCGAGCTGGGCGCCGACCGTGCGGAAGCACTCGACCTGCTCGTCCTGGGTCAGCAGGTTGGTGATGGTGTTGTAGACGAGGTACGCGAGCGTGAAGCCGCTGCCCACCCGCGTCGTCCCCATGTCGCCGATCGTCACCGGCAACCGGTCGCCGCCGGGCTTGCGGCGCAGCTCGGCGACCATCGCCTCGGAGAAGTCGACGCCGTGCACCTCGACGCCGCGGGCGGCGAGCGGCAAGGCGACCCGGCCGGTGCCGATGGCGAGCTCGAGGGCCGGCCCGTCGCCGGCGAGCTCCTGCAGCAGGTCGACGGTGGGTCCCAGCACCTGGGGCTCGAACATGTGCGCCGAGCCGACGTCATACGTGGGCGCCACCTGTTCGTCGAAGGGGTTGGGCTCCAGGTCGTCCATCGCGTATGCCGTCACGGCTCCACCCTGCCCATCGAGCAGTCACGCGCGCGAGCGCTTTTCGGACTGCCTCCGGTCACAGCTTGCGCAACAGGGCGAAGAACATCGCGTCGGTGCCGTGGACGTGCGGCCAGAGCTGGACGTACGGACCCTCGCCGAGGCCCACGAGCTCGTGCCCGTTCGCGTCGACGAAGAGCGGTCGAGCATCGACGAGCTCGACGTCGTTGCGACGCTTGAGGATGTCGGTGACCACGAAGCGTGTCTCGTTGAGGTGCGGGCTGCACGTGGCGTAGCCGACGAGCCCGCCGGACGCGGTCGCGTCGATGCCGGACGCCAGCAGCTCGCGCTGCAGCCCCGCGAGGGCCGCGACGTCACCGGCCGTGCGTCGCCACCGCGCCTCGGGGCGACGACGCAGCGCCCCAAGACCAGTGCACGGAGCGTCGATGAGCACACGGCTGAAACCGCCCGGCTCGACGTCCCCGAGCTCGCGCCCGTCACCGTGACGGACCTTGAGGCTCGTGTCGGCGTCACGGGCGGCCACTCGCGCCGCAGCCAGGGTCTGCCATACGAGATCGGCACGGTGCTCACTGATCTCGTTGGCCACGAAGGGAATCCGACGCTCGATGGCAAGGGCTGCCAGGAGGCCTGCCTTGCCTCCCGGTCCGGCGCACAGGTCGAGCCAGCGCTCGTGCTGCGCCGCGTCACCCTCGACTGCCGCGGCGGCGAGGGCGAGGACCAGCAGCTGCGAACCCTCGTCCTGCACGGCGGCGCGGCCGTCGCGGACCGCAGCGATGGAACCGGGGTCACCCTCGGGCAAGGTCGCCCCGACGGGGCTGAGCCCCGAACGCTCGGCACCGGCATCCTCGAGCTCGTCGAGCGAAACGAGCCCGGGCCGCGCGACGAGCGACACCTTCGCCGCGTCGTTGTCGCTCTCGAGGAGGGCGGTCAATGACTCCTCGACGTCGCCAGGCCCCGCGGCCCCGTGTCCGATGAGCGCAGCCCGGAGGGCCTTGGCGATCCAGACCGGATGCGAGGTGCTCAGGGCGAGTCGCTCGACGGGGTCGTTGACACCTGCGGTGATGAGGTCCGTCCACGCGTCCGGATCCCGCTCGCTGATGCGCCGCATGACGGCGTTGACGAAACCGGCCGCCCCGGCCCCGTTGACCTGCCGGGCCAGGGCCACGGTCTCGTCGACCGCCGCGTGGCTGGGCACGCGCATGCCTAGCAGCTGGTGCGCGCCGAGCCTGAGGGTGTCGAGCACGTTGGCATCGATCTTGTCGACGGGGCGACCTGCAGCAGACGCGATGATCGCATCGTAGAGGCCGGAGAGTCGCGTCGCGCCGTAGACCAGCTCAGTGGCGAACCCGGCGTCTCGGCCGCTGATTCGCTTGTCGCGCAACAGTTTCGGCAGCGCGAGGTTGGCGTAGGCGCCGTCGGCGATCTCACGCATCGCGGTGTAGGCCGCGAGTCGCGGCGCATCGGTCCGACGGGCACGTTCGGCCGGTCGCTGCTCCGAACGGTGTCGGGCTGAGCGTTCACGTGCCGGTGGGCGTTGACGCTCTCCCCGCCGCCCGTCGCCCCGAGAGCCGCCTCCACCTGCGCCGCCTCGTCGCTCGTCACTCATCGCCGACCCGCTCTCCTGCCTCGATGCGCGTGCCACGAGCCCAGTCCGCGGCCGGCATCGGCTTCTTGCCGTGTGCCTGCACCGTGCCGAGACGCACGGCCCCCGTCCCGGTGCCGACGAAGACGGCTTTCTTCGTGACGACGAGGTCCCCGGCGCCCAGTGGCTCGCCGCCCGCCGGGACGTCGCCGGGCGCGGCGACCGTCAGCGGCGACACCTTGAGTCGCTCGCCGCGGAACGTGGTCCAGGCACCGGGTGCCGGGGTGCAGCCCCGCACGAGCCGGTCGACCGCCGTCGCCGGCCGGGTCCACACGATGCGGGCGTCCTCCACCTCGATCTTCGGCGCGAGCGAGACTCCCTCGGACGGCTGCGGCACCGCCACGAGGTCGCCCGACTCGAGCCCGTCGAGGGTGGCGACGAGCAGACCGGCGCCGGCCGTCGACAACCGGGCGAGGAGGTCGCCCGCCGTGTCCGTGGGGCGGATCGTCTCGGTCATGACACCCAGGACGGGCCCGGTGTCGAGGCCTCGCTCGATGACGAAGGTCGATGCGCCGGTCACCTCGTCGCCGGCCATGATCGCGTGCTGGACGGGGGCAGCCCCGCGCCAGGCAGGCAGGAGCGAGAAGTGCAGGTTGATCCAGCCGAGTCGCGGGATCGCCAAAGCGTCGGGCGGGAGGAGGTTGCCGTACGCCACGACGGGACACGCATCGGGCGCGAGCGCCGACAGCGCGCGGAGGAAGTCGGGGTCCTTGGCGCGCGACGGGGTCAGCACCGGCACGCCGAGCTCCTCGGCGCGGCGCCGGACCGGGGAGGCCTCGAGACGCCGGCCGCGGCCCGACGGCGCGTCGGGGCGCGTGACGACGCCGATGAGCTCGTGCTGTGAGGCTGCAACGGCATCAAGGCTGGGCACCGCCGCCTCGGGGGTGCCTGCGAAGACGACTCTCATGTCACATCGCCCGGCCGAAGGTGGAGTGCGGGCTGATCCGCACCTCGGGCGGGTTGTCCGCGAACCACTCGGCCTCGCGGATGGCGCGCATCGCCTCGCGCCGCGCCTCGGGGTCGAGCCGGTCGACGAAGAGGATGCCGTCCAGGTGGTCCGTCTCGTGCTGCACGCAGCGCGCGAGGAGCTCGGTGCCCTCGAGCACGACGGGCTCGCCGTGCATGTCCTGCCCCGTGGCCACGACCGACAGGGCGCGCTTGGTCTCGAACGCCAGGCCCGGGATCGACAGGCACCCCTCAGGGCCGTCCTGCTCGTCGGTCGACAGGTCGAGCACCGGGTTGACGAGGTGGCCGAGCACGCCGTCGACCCAGTAGGTGAAGACGCGCAGTCCGACGCCGATCTGTGGGGCGGCGAGTCCGGCGCCGGGGGCGTCGAGCATGGTGTCCTCGAGGTCCTTGACCAGCACCCGCAGCTGCTTGTCGAAGTCGGTGACCTCGGCGGCTGCGGTGCGCAGGACCGGGTCGCCGAAGAGTCGGATGTCCTTGATCGACACGATGTGAGGTCCTCAGGGGTGGGCGAGCCAGGCACCGCCAATCCTAGGGGGGTGCCGCGCGGCGGCCCGAGCACGAGTCGCCCGAACGCCCTAGAGTCTCTCCAAGCGAGCCGAACAGGATGTTCGTCCCGCCTACCTCAGGGGGGCCCAACCAACCGAGAGCGAGCACCCCATGCGTGACAGCACCGAGCAGCTGATGACGGCCGCGCAGGCAGCGGCCGACCGGTCGCCGCGAGAGCGGAAGCGGCCTGTGGTCCGCGTCCTCATCGCCCTGGTCTCGCTCGCCGCGGTGTTCGTCATCGGCGCCGCTCCGAGCGGTCAGGCCGTGTCGCCCACGACCAAGCACTTCATCACGAACCTTCACGGCTCGACGGCGCCGGCGGCGTTGGGGTTCGACGTCTTCGACACCGGGGCATCGACGGTCGCCTCCCTGCCCAACGGGGTCTCGGGCGTGGTCTGGCTGGGCCAGAAGTGCCCGACCGTGGCTGACGCGGCCTTCCGCGCGACCGTCGACCAGCTCGCCTCCAGCCCCAAGGTCTTCGGCTACTACCTCTCGGACGAGCCCCACGTCTCGGACTGCCCGGGAGGCGCCGCGGCGCTGCGGAGCCGCGCGGACTACATCCGGTCACGAACCGCCGGGAGCCAGAAGTCCTTCATCGTCCTGTCCCGGACGACGGACTACAGCGCGTTCAGCCCGGCGAACAGCCATGTCGACCTCGTCGGCCTCGACCCCTACCCCTGCTCGAACGCGTCGCCGACCTGCCCGGTGCGCAAGATCACCGACAAGGTCGTGGCCGCCCTGGACGCCGGGATCCCCCTGTCGGCGATCGTGCCGGTCTTCCAGGCCTTCGGCCAGGAGCGGCTGTCGGGGGGCTACTACCGACTCCCCACCGCAGCGCAGATGTCCGCCATGCAGGCCGAGTGGCACCGGCTGGTGCCGTCGCCGGTGATGGACTACGCCTACGGGTGGGGCAACCAGTCGTCGTCCAACCCCACCCTGGTCGACTCGGCCGACCTGCAGAAGGTGTTTGCGACGCACAACGGCGTCGTCACTCGCTGACGCCGGGACGGGACAGCTCGGTGGGCTCCTCGGTGGGCTCCCCGGCGGGTTGCTCAGCGCGCTCCTCGACCGTCCGACCCAACTCGCGGACCGACCGTGAGAGCAGCGCGGACAGCGAGATCACGACGTAGACGCCGGCGCTGACGATCATCAGCGTCTCCGTGTCGACGCTCGTCGCCAGCCACCCGTAGAGGAACGTGCCGATGGGGATCGCGACGAAGGACCCCAACGCGTCGTAGCTCGAGACGCGCGACAGCACGGAGATCGGCACGTGCTCGTGCAGCGCGGTGCTCCACCCGACGCCGAAGACCTCGACTGCCGCACCGGCGAGGAAGAACCCGATGGCGACGGGCACCAGGGCGGGGGCCACCCCGAGCAGCACCATGGGCACGGCGAGCACGCAGATGGCGATCATGCCGGCACGCAAGGGGCGCTTGAGGCGCAGTCGCAGCATGACGAGGGTCATGAGCACCGTGCCGACGGCCTCGGCACTCAGCACCAGACCCCAGCCTGCCTCGCCGATGGACTCGGTCGACGCCGCCACGAGCGGCCCGAGCACCCCGATGACCCCGGAGTGGATCGCGTTGGTCAGCCCGAAGACGAGCACGACGACCCACAGCCACTCACGTCGGCGGAACTCGCTCCATCCCTCCCGCAGCTCGCGCACCATCGAGTGGCGCGCTGCGCCCGCCCCGTCCGGGCGACGTGGCAGACCGACGCGGGCGAGACAGACGATGGCGACGGCATACGTCAGCGCGTCGACGGCGAGCGCCCAGCCCGGGCCGACGCTCACGACGAGCACCCCGGCCACGGCGGGCCCGATGATGGAGAGCCCACTGCGGCTGAACGACAGCAGTGCGTTGGCCTGCTGGAGTCGTGACCGGTCGACGACGAGCGGGACGATGCCCATCATCGCCGGCATCGTGAACGCCGACACGGCGCCGTTGACACCCTCGATGACGGTCAGCTGCGTGAGCGTCGCGTTCCCGCCGATGATGAGGTATGCCGCGAGCGCCTGGGTGACGCAGGTGAGCACGTGCGAGACCTGGAGCACGACGATGCGTGAGAAGCGGTCTGCGACGACGCCGCCGACGAGCAGGAAGACCACCATCGTCAGGGTGCGGACGCCCAGCACCTGCGCGAGCGCGCCGGCTGAGGAGTCGATGTGCAGCACGGCGAAGGCGAGCGCCACGGGCACCATCACCGACCCCGCGGTCGAGACCGATCGAGCCGCGAAGTACCACGCGAACCTGCGGTCGGCCAGCGCGCCCAGCGAGTCCTGGACCTTCATCGCGCCGACTTCCTCTCGCCGTCGAGCTGGAACGCCGCGACGGACAGCGCGACGCGGACGGTCTGCTCGGTGCGCGGAGGACGGGCGGATCCATGCAGCAGGGAGCTGGCCTCGACGAGGAGCGCGGTGACCCGGTCCCACACCTCCGGCTCGACCCAGAGCTCGGCGTCGGTGAACTGGCTCCGGCTCCCCTGCCGCCGCTCGGCGAACCGGCGCGGGATCATGTCGGCGAGCACGCGCACGGAGGCGAGACGGTCCTCGTCGCGGGTCGACTCGGGACGCACGGTCGGGGCGTCCCACGGGTGCCGGTACTTCTTGGCCCGCCCGCCGCGGACGGACTCCTCCCCCGCGATCTCCAGGAGACCCGCCGACTCGAGCAGGCGCAGGTGGTAGCTGGCGTTGGCCTGCGTGATGTCGAGCTCGCGGGCGACCTCGGCGGCGCTCAGCTCGGCGCCCGTCAGCAGCGACAGCATCTGCAGGCGCAACGGGTGCGCGGTGGCCCGCAGCTCGCTGATGCGCTCATCCTCCAAAGACATGTTTGGGAGTATGCCGTCTCGCGCGCTCAACCGTCAAGCAACCCTTTGGGGGTCGGCGCCGTGGTCGGTAGCGGCCCAGCAGCCGACCCCGCGCCGGAGGGTGACAGGCTGGGCGGCGTGGAGCTCTCCCAGCAGCGCGTGCCCGGCTGTCCGAAGCGGATGGTCTACGGCCCGTGCGGAGGCGTCCGCCAGGACGGGAGCTGCGAGATGGTGGCGGCCCCGTGCGTGTTCGACGCTCTCCGGACCTTCCCGCAGGACGTGTTCGCCGAGACGGACGCAGCCGCCGCCGGCCGGCCGTCGCAGGCACCGGACGGGTGGCGAGTGCCGACGATCCTGACCGACCTGAGCGTGCCCCCGGCCGACGCCGCCACCCTCCAGGCGACCGCCCGGGTGCTGGCCGGGAGATGCGATGCGCTGCTCGTCGGCGACCACCAGGACCGCATCGACTTCCCGCCCAGCACCCTGGCCCGCCTGATCGCCGAGGCCGGCGCCGTGCCCTGGGTGACGCTGGCCTGCCGCGACCGCAACCGGATCTCGCTCGAGCAGGAGCTCCGGGCCCTCGCGCTCGACCGGCTCGCCACGGTGCTGTGCGTCACCGGGGACGGCCGCGCGTACGACGTGCGGCCGGACGTGACCCAGGCCTTCGACCTGGACGGCACGCGACTGGCTGCACTGGCCGCCTCCTTGGGGCTGCCGGTCGCGGTGGCCGAGACCCCGACCGCCCGGCCCGTGGCGTTGCGGCCCGCCAGGCTGGTGCACAAGCAGCGGGCGGGAGCCCGGGTGGGCGCGCTCAACCACGTGCCGACCGGGGCGCAGCTGCTCGAGTTCCTCGCCTCCGCCCGCGCGGCCGGGCTGCGCATGCCGGTCATCGCCTCGGTCGTCGTTTTCACCGACCAGCGTTCGGCCGACGTGCTGGCCGCCCTGCCGGGACTGGAGATCGCGCTGGAGCGCCGGGAGACCGTGCTGACGGCCGCCGACCCGGTCGAGGCCGGCATCGCCGCCGCGGTGGACGAGTCGGCCCTGCTGCTGGGTATGCCAGGCGTGGCGGGGGTGAACCTCTCCGGCCTCGCGTCGTCCGAGGGCGTGCAGGCCGCCGCCGAGATCCAGGCCGAGATCGGACGTCGAATCCGCGCAACGCAAGGAGCCCAGCAGTGAGCACCTCCCCCGACCCGACGCAGTCCACGGACTCCACCGACTCCATGGATGCCGAGTTCGACACCGTGGCGCTGTGGACCGCCGAGGTCGTCGCTGGCCTTGAGCCGGCGCAGCGCATCCCGGCGGGATGCCGCGGGAGCGGCAGCCCGGGCGCCCTGCACTGGCTGCTCGACCACCTGGAGCCCGAGAGCGACCAGGTCTTCCTCGACTGCGGTGCCGGTGTGGGCGGCCCGGCTGCGTTCGCGGCGCGGGAGACGGGCGTCCGCCCGGTGCTGACCGACCCGGAGCCGGGGGCGTGCCGGGCAGCCCGCTCCCTGTTCGGCCTGCCGGCCCTGCAGGCCGGCACCCAGCTGCCGATCGCGACGGGGGCCGCCGAGCTCGGATGGAGCCTCGGGGTGCTCTGCACGGTGGACGACCAGCCGGCATACCTCGCGGAGATCCGACGAGTGCTGCACCCGAAGGCCCGCTTCGGCCTGATCGTGTACTGCGCCTCCCACGCGGGGGACCTGCGGCTGGAGGCACCGGAGGGCAACGACTTCCCCACCGTCGAGGCGCTCGAGAGCATGCTCGACCGCGCATCGCTGCGGGTGCTGGACAGTGGCTGGACCGACCACTTCGCCGCGTTCCCCGCCGACTGGGAGGACGTGATGGGCACGGTCCAGCGGGAGCTCGAGCTCCGGCACGGTGACGACCCACGCTGGCGGACTGCCGAGGAGCAGTCGGGCCGGATGGGCGCCCTGCTGGCCGCCGGCGAGGTGCGCGGCCGGATGCTGGTGCTGAAGCCGACCTGACCACCGGCACCCCCGGCGTCGTCTGGAATGATCCGCTCTTGTGCACCCCACCCCTGCCCCCGGCTGGTCCAGGGTGCTGCCGCAGCTCGGCGCCGGTCGCCTGAGGACGGGGCTGCGCGACTCCCGCGACCGACTCGTCGCCTCTGACCCCGGGCTCGGACGACTTCGCCAGGGACTCCGGGCGGTGCTCGCTGTCGGCACCACGGTGCTCGTCGAGTCCCGGTATGCCGGTGCGCTGGGTGTGCCTGCCACCATGGCCGTCCTCGTCGGGGCGATCGTGGCCATGCTCGTCTCCACCCTCGTCAGCGAGCCCTCACGGACCGCAACGCTCGGCACGATGGCGGGCGTGCCGCTCGCCGCCTCGGTCGGCGTGACCCTGGGCGTCGTCACCTCCACCCGTCACGTGCTCGGCCTCGTGACCTTCGTCGTGGTCTCCTTCGCGGCGGTCTGGGTGCGCCGGTTCGGCGTGCGGTGGTTCACCTACGGGTTCCTGGCGTGGCAGGGCTTCTTCTTCGCGCTCTTCCTGCACCCACCGCTGAGCGCCTTGCCGTTCCTGCTCGGTGCGGTCGTCGTCGCGTCGATGTGGGTGACGCTGCTGCTGCTGACGGTGCTGCGCGGCAACCCGCGTGTACGCCTGCGCCGGACCGTCGAGGCGCTTCGCGCCCGCGCGCGGGCCGGCATCGCGGCCATGCTCGACGTCCTCGAGGACCCGGACGCGGTCGGTCCCCAACGCCGGCTGCGAACGCAGCTGGTGCAGCTCTCGGAGATCGCGCTGCTCATGGACGGGCAGCTCGCCGACCCGCGCGCCGTTCCCGCAGGGCTGCGGCGAGGGCAGGTGCGTCGGTGGGCCGTCGACATCGAGATCGCCATGGACGAGACAGCCGCCGCGGTGGTCGACCTCGCGCGGCACAAGGACGAGCTGCCGCCCGGGCAGCTGGACGACATCCGCCGTCTGCTCCAGGTCCTGGGGTGGGGTGCCGGCGATCGGGCGCGCCACTGGGTCCGCACTCTCGAGCAGCAGCCCGCGCCACAGCTGCCCGGCCTTCGCCGGCTCACCTGGGCGGCGACGGACCTGCTGCAGCTGGTGGAGCAGTGGGACGCGGGGCGGCTCGACGACCAGGGCGCCGCCCGCTCGGGCAGCGACCCGCTCGACACCGCCGACGCCCCTGATGCCGGCGACGCCGGCCGTGACGACGACGCGAACTTCGAGCCGGTCATCACGCTCTTCGCCGGGAACCTGCCGGGCTCGGCGGCCGTGGCATCCGACATGGTCGAGGAGTCCCGCGGCCAGGGACGGTGGCCCTTCGCGCGTCTCGAGCTGACCACGCGCCAGGCGGTGCAGGCGGCGCTGGCAGCCGCGCTGGCCATCATCGTCGGCGAGGTCATCTCGGCGCAGCGGTACTACTGGGCGGTCATCGCCGCGTTCATCGCCTTCACCGGCGCCTCCAACGCCGGCGAGACGATCCGACGCAGCTTCGCCCGGGTGGCCGGCACCATGGCTGGGCTCGTCGGAGCCATCGGGCTGGCGCACGTGACCACCGGCCACCCGACCGTGGCCGTGGCCGCCTTGTTCGCGTGCATCTTCCTGGCCTTCTACGTCCAGCGGCTGTCGTACGCCGCCATGATCTTCTTCATCACGCTGCTCCTGGGGCAGATGTACACGTTGCTGAACACGTTCACCGACGCCGTCCTCGTGCTGCGCCTGGAGGAGACCGCCGCCGGGGCAGCCATCGGCGTCGCCGTCTCGATCCTCGTGCTGCCGACCGGGACCCGAGCCACGGCCCGTGCGGCCCGGTCCGGTTTCCTGCTCCAGCTCGCCGACCTGCTGGAGGGGTGCGCAGACCACCTGCGAGAAGACCGGGACCGTGACCTCCTGGCCCTCGCGGTCGCTCTGGACGCGTGGGGGCGGCAGGTCGTCAACACGTACCGCTCCGTCGCCCGCGGAGGGCTGGTCGGGGTCGACCGCGGTCGGCTGCGCCACCGGCTCAGCGTGCTCGGCGCGTGCGGGGGGCACGCGCGCGCTCTCGCCGTCGAGGTGGCCGAGTCCGGGATGACCTCGCCCGAGCTGGCCTCGGCCTGCTGCGAGCTGGCGGCACAGGCGCGCAGCCTTGCCGACCTCGCCGCGCTCCCCGCCCCCGCCGAGTCGGGTGCTGCGGTGGTCGAGGCCCGGGAACGCGTGAGCACGTTGGTCGCCGCCCGCGCGGACGACGATCCGCGGACGAGACCGGCCAGCATCGAGATCGGTCGCGTGGCGGACGCACTCACCCTGCTCGCCGCCCCCTGAGCTCGGACGCCATCCCAGCGATCAGGTCGCCGCGTCGGCACCGGAAGCGCCGCGACACTGAGCCATGTGGTGGTTTGTTGCGGGCCATGCCGTGCCGGAGCACGACAACCCGCCACCTGGTCAGTTGCGGAGCCGGAGGCGCAGGCCGACACCGCCCGGCCGGTCCTACCCTTCGCGCTCGACGTCGAAGGTGAACCCCTGCGCGCGCAGTCGCTCGACGAGAACCTCCCCGAGCGCCGTGGCTGGTGTGCAGACCCCGACCCGTCGGGGAAGCCCGTCGTCGAGCGCGAGGGCGAGCGCCGTCTGACCGAGCATGACCGCCGTGCCGCCGTAACCGGGGTCGTAGTCGGCGCCGACCCGGGTGCAGTACCGCGCCCCGGTCGTCGTCGTCGAGCGGATGTCGAGCCGGAAGCGGCCAGCGGCCTGCTTCTCGGGACTCGGGCCCTCGCCGGGCTTGGGCAGGAAACGGTCGATGACCGCACGGGTCGGGCGGTATGCCATGCCGGCCACCACGCCGCCGAGACCCACGGCCATGCCACCGGCCATCACGGGCGACATCGGACCCGAGCCGAAGTCGGTCGCCTCGCGGTAGCGCAGGTCGCGTCCGTAGGACCAGTCGGTCAGCGTGTTGGACAGTCGCACGATGCGGGTGTTGAACGACGCCATGACGAACGGGCCGGTCCACCGGCCCGTGGCCGGGTCCCGGTCGACCGGCACGAGCCGGCGCAGCCGGTCCACGACCCCGGCGACCCCAGCCACCCCGGCGATGCCGCCGGCCGGCCGTCGGCCGGACGCGGGCTCCTCGGAACGCCGGGGGCTGAGCGCATACGGGTCGCCGAGAACCGCCCGGGCTCGGGCGTCGGTACGAGCGGTGATGGCCTGCTGGCGGGCCGAGTCGATGGTTCCACCGGAGAAGCCGCCCTTGAGCGACCGGACGAGGAGCGTCGTCTCGGCCAGGGTGCCCTCCCCGTCGGCGGCGACGCGTCTGGCCGTCGTGAGCACCCCGAGGTCGGACGGGATGGAGTCGAAGCCGCACGCGTGCACGATGGCCGCCCCGGTCTCCCGGGCCCGGGCGTCGAGCTCGTCGAGCGACCACCGGACGAAGAGCACCTCTCCGGTCAGGTCGGCGTAGTGCGTCCCCGACTCCGCGCAGGCGCGAGCGACCTCCTTGCCATGGGTCGCATAGGGACCCACGGTCGTGGCGAGGACACGGGAGCGCGCCGCCAGGCCGCGCAGACCCGGCGCATCGGTCGCGTCGACCGCGACGAGCTCCCACGACGACGCCGTCGGACCCAGCTCGATCCGGAGCGCCTCGAGCTTGGACCGCGAGCGCCCTGCGAGGGCGATCCGCACGCCGGGTCCCGCGTGCTGGGCGAGGTGGGCGGCGGTCAGGGCCCCGACGAAGCCGGTGGCGCCGTAGAGGACGATGTCGAGCTCGCGATCGGGCATGCCGTCACTCTGTCACGGCCACGCCGCAGCCCAGCACCACCCGTCAGAACATGTCGAGCGGGTCGACCCGCACGGCCACGACGTCGGTCTCCTTGCGCGCCGAACGAAACGCCTTGAGCGCGAGCAGGGCCCGCGTCAGCGACTGCGTCTCGGAGGCGGGCACCCGCGCGAGCACGTGGTGGTCCGCGGGGGCTCGCTCGGACTCACCGTCCCCTGGCGGGCGACGCGGCGGCGCTCCGGCGTTCGCGAGCCGCACGGGCCCGAGCACCTGGGCCGCCGCCGGAAGGTCAGCCTGCCCGAGCGCCTCCTCGAGGGCCCGGCGGCTGCCGGTCAGCTGCGCCACGCGTACGGCGGGCGGCAGGCCGAGCTCGCGCCGTTCGGCGAGCTCGCGGGCCGCGAGCCACGCGGGGTCCCACCGCACGAGGGCTTCGACGGCCGGGAGCGCCACGGCCTCGGGGGCGCCGCTCAGCACGACGGCACGCCCCTCCCTCGCGAGGGCGGCAGCCGCCATCCACCGACGCAGCGCCTCGAGGGGTGCATCGAGGGTGGGCAGGTCGAGACTCGCCCAGGCGTCGAGGATCAGCACGCCGGTGTAGCCCCCCTCGGCGACAGGTTCGGCGCCGGGCGTGGCGATGACGAGGGACGGCTCCCGGCCGACGGCGGCGAGCACCTCCCCGGAGCCCGACGTGTGGACCGGGAAGCCCGGGAAGGCACGGCCGATCTCCTCGGCGGTGCGCTTCGCGCCGGTGATCGACGAGCGCAACCGGCGCGACCCGCAGTGGTCGCACTCGAAACCGTGGCCGGCGAGGACCAGGCCGCACCACCGGCACGCCGGGGCCGTGCCCGAGGCCCCGAGGGCCACCGGCCCCTGGCAGCGGGCGCACCGGACCGGCGTGCGGCACTCGGCGCAGCTGAGGGACGGGAGGTAGCCGCGCCGTGGCACCTGGACGAGCACTGGTCCGTCGACGAGGGCGTCCTTGGCCACACGCCACGCGCGGGACGGGATGTGGGCACGGGCGGCCGGTCCGTCGCGCTCCTCGTCGAGGCCCTCGCCCGCGATCGTGACGCGAGGCGCGGCGGCACGCAGGACCGCCGCGTCGGCCTCGACGGGGACGAGCGCCCCCGCCTCGACCTCCACCTGCACCCGCAGGCTGCGCCCGAAGCCGCCGGTGAGCAGCGCGGCGCCCGTCGCGGCCGCCCGCAGGCCGAGGACGACTCCGACGTGGTGGTAGGGGGCGCGGGGTTCGGCGAGCAGGTCGTCGCCGTCGTCCCACCAGGCGACGAGCCCGAGGTCGTGCACCGGGGCGAACGCCGCGGCACGCGTGCCGATGACGACCTTGGCGTGCCCCCGGAGCACCTTGAGCCACGCGGTGTAGCGGGCCTGGGGCCCCTGGTCGGCGGTCAGCCGCACGTGCCGCCCCTTGCCGAGCAGGGCCGTGAGCGCCGCGTCGAGGCGGTCGACGTCGCGGTGGTCCGGGACGACGACGAGCGCGCCACGGCCCGCCGCCAGCGCTGTCACGGCTGCGACGGCCAGGGCCGCGGGCCAGTCGGCGTCACCCGTCCGACCCGGGAGCGCGGCCCACGCCGCCGCAGGTCCCTCGCCCGACGCGACGCGGCGCAGCCACGCCGGACCTGCGGGATAGGCCGCCCACGGGCCCGGCCCGGGCGCCGCCACCTCCTCGACGAGCGGCGCCTCCATGGCCAGGTTGCGCTCTGCGGTGGCGTGGCGCTTCGGCACCGCCAGGCGCAGCACGTCGCTCAGCGTGCCGGCATACCGGTCGGCGACGGCCCGGCACAGAGCCAGCACCTCGGGGGTCAGCACCGGCTCCGCGCTGACGACGCGGCGCAGCGGCGTCAGCCGGCCATCGTGCTGGGGCTGCTCACGGCGCTCGACGACGAAGCCGTCGAGCTCGCGGCCCGAGAAGCGCACCCGCACCCGGGCCCCCGGGACGGCATCGGCGTCGAGCGCGTCGGGGACGGCGTACTCGAAGACGCGGTCGAGGTGCGCGAGCGGGGTCTCCACGACGACGGCAGCGACCGGCCCACGGGCCGGTCGCTGCCTGGTTTCGTCGTTGTCGTCGCCCACGAGGGCGAACCTATCCTCAGCCGGAGACGGCGTTGCGCAGGGCCTCGACGCGGTCGGTGCGCTCCCACGTGAAGGGGTTCTCGACGCCGTCGGCCTTGGTGCGGCCGAAGTGGCCGTAGGCGGCGGTCGGCTTGTAGATCGGGCGCAGCAGGTCGAGCGCGTCGACGATGGCGGCCGGGCGCAGGTCGAAGACGTCGCCGATGGCCTGCTGGATCTTGTCGACGGGCACCGTCTCGGTACCGAAGGTCTCGACGTAGAGGCCGACCGGCTGGGCCTTGCCGATGGCGTACGCGATCTGCACCTCGCAGCGGCGCGCGAGGCCCGCCGCGACGATGTTCTTGGCGACCCAGCGCATCGCGTAGGCGCCCGAGCGGTCGACCTTGCTCGGGTCCTTGCCGGAGAAGGCACCGCCGCCGTGGCGGGCCATGCCGCCGTAGGTGTCGACGATGATCTTGCGGCCCGTCAGACCGGCGTCACCCATCGGGCCGCCGATCTCGAAGCGCCCGGTCGGGTTGATGAGCGCCCGGTAGCTGCTGACGTCGAGGTCGGTGCCGCTCTCGCGGAGCTCGGCGAGCACGGGCTCGATGACGTGGGCACGGATGTCGGGCTCGAGCATGCCGTCGAGCGAGACGTCCGGCGCGTGCTGCGTCGACAGGACGACGGTGTCGAGCGACACGGCCTTGTCGCCCTCGTAGGCGATGGTGACCTGGGTCTTGCCGTCGGGGCGCAGGTAGGCGAGCTCCTCGCTCTTGCGCACCTGGGTCAGCCGCTCGGACAGACGGTGGGCCAGGTGGATCGGCAGCGGCATCAGCTCGGCCGTGTCGTCGCACGCGTAGCCGAACATCAGGCCCTGGTCGCCGGCGCCCTGCTTGTCGAGAAGGTCGCCGACCTCGCCGCTGCGGTGCTCGTGGGCGGTGTCGACGCCCTGGGCGATGTCGGGCGACTGCGCCCCGATGGAGATCGAGACACCGCAGGTGCGCCCGTCGAAGCCCTTCTGCGACCCGTCGTAGCCGACCTCGAGGATGGTCTCCCGCACGATCCTCGGGATCTCGACGTAGGCCGTCGTCGACACCTCACCAGCGACGTGCACGAGCCCGGTCGTGACCATCGTCTCGACCGCGACGCGCGCCTGCGGGTCGTCGGTGAGGAGGGCGTCGAGGATCGAGTCGCTGATCTGGTCGCAGATCTTGTCCGGGTGTCCCTCGGTGACGGACTCGGACGTGAACAGCCGTGCGGACACTTGCTCTCCCTAGCTCGGGTGCGGGGTGGTGTGCGGGTGGTGTGCGGTTCGTATGCGTGCGGCGCGGGTGCTGCGCGGAGCCCGGGCGGGCCTCCCGCGGGGCACGCGCCCGCGTTGGGGCGAGAGTCTAGTGCTCAGTCCAGCAGCGGCGAGATGGTGTCCCACAGCGCGTCCGCCACGGCGTCCTTGGAGGCGGGTCCGACCGTGGTCACCTCGTCGCTGCCGCGGAGCATCAGGTGCACGGTCGTCTCGTCCTTGCCGAAGGTGAGGTCGGTGCCGACCTGGTTGACGACCTGCAGGTCGCTGCCCTTGCGGGCGAACTTCGCGCGGGCGTGGTCCATGACGCTGCCCTGGGCGTCGCCCGTCTCGGCCGCGAAGCTGACGACGAGCGGCTCCCGGCTCCCGCGGGCGTCGCGTGCCGTGACCAGGGCGCGGACGATGTCGGGGTTCTCGACGAGCTCGACCGTCAGACCGCCGTCGGGGTCGGACTTCTTGATCTTGCTCTCGCTCACCGACGCGGGCCGGAAGTCGGCCGGGGCCGCGGCCATGACGACGACGTCAGCGCCGTCGGCGGCCTCCTCGACCGCACGCTGCAGCTCGAGGGTCGTCTCGACCGCTACGACATCGATGCCCTCGGGCACCGGGACCGTCATCGTGGCCGCGACGAGCGTGACCTTGGCCCCACGCTCTGCCGCCGCACGCGCGATGGCCACGCCCTGCTTGCCGGACGAGCGGTTGCCGAGGTAGCGCACCGGGTCGAGCGGCTCGCGGGTGCCGCCGGCGGAGACGACGACGCGCCGGCCCTCGAGATCGCGGGTGGGTGCCGCCGCCGGAGCGGGAGAGCCACCCTCGACGATGGCGAGGCACGCGGCATACAACACCTCGGGCTCGGGGAGGCGGCCGGAGCCGGTGTCCTTGCCCGTGAGGCGGCCCACGGCGGGGTCGATGACGTGCGCACCGCGCGAGCGCAGGGTGGCGACGTTGGCCTGCGTGGCCGGGTGCTCCCACATCTCGGTGTGCATGGCCGGCGCGAACGCCACGGGGCACCGGGCGGTGAGCAGGGTGTTGGTCAGGAGGTCGTCCGCGAGCCCGTGCGCGGCCTTCGCGAGGAGGTCGGCCGTGGCCGGCGCGACGACGACGAGGTCGGCGGACTGGCCGATGCGCACGTGCGGAACCTCGTGGACCGAGGACCACACCTCGGTGCTGACCGGCTTGCCCGACAGGGCAGCCCACGTCGGGGCTCCCACGAACTCGAGCGCCGCCGCGGTGGGCACGACCGTGACGTCGTGCCCGTGCTCGGTGAAGAGCCGGAGCAGCGAGCACGCCTTGTAGGCGGCGATGCCGCCACTCACCCCGAGCACGACGCGCATCGGCTGCTCCGGCCTCTTCGGGGTGCTCAGGCCTCGGTGGGCGTCGAGGTCAGCAGGCCCTCGTTGATCTCGCGCAGCGCGATCGACAGCGGCTTCTCGTGGACCTCGGTCTCGACGAGCGGGCCGACGTAGTCGAGCAGGCCCTCCTGCAGCTGGGAGTAGTAGGCGTTGATCTGGCGCGCGCGCTTGGCGGAGTAGATGACGAGCGCGTACTTCGAGTCGGCAACGGTCAGGAGGTCGTCGATCGGCGGGTTGGTGATGCCGATGGGAGCTGCCTGGGTACCGGACACAGTGATCTCGTTTCGTTGGTTTCAGCGGGCGTGAGGTGTGCGACGCGACGACGGCCACGCGGCCGTATGCCGTGGGCTGGCACACATCAGGGCGGGACTCACCGGTCGGCGCGTCCCGATCTCATCAATGATACGAGTTCTTCGCTGGCGCGACGAACATCGTCGTTGACGACGACCTCGTCGAACTCGCTCTGGGCAGCCAGCTCGGCGCGGGCGGTCGACAGCCGGCGCTCCCGCTCGGCCTCGTCCTCGGTGCCGCGACCGACAAGACGGCGCACCAGCTCGTCCCAGCTCGGCGGCGCGAGGAAGACGAAGAGGGCCTCGGGCCACGTCTCCCGCACCTGACGGGCTCCCTGCAGGTCGATCTCGAGCAGGGCGTCGCGGCCTTCGCTGATGACCCGCTCGACGGGTCCGCGCGGGGTGCCGTACTTGGCCGCGCCGTGCACGACGGCGTGCTCGAGGAACTGGCCCGCCTCGACGAGGCGGTCGAACTCGTGGTCGTCCACGAAGTGGTAGTGGACGCCGTCGACCTCGCCGGGCCGGGGACTCCGCGTCGTCATCGAGACCGAGAACCACACGCCCGGGAAGTGGGTGCGCACATAGGCGGCGATGGTGCCCTTGCCGACCGCGGTCGGGCCGGCGAGCACCGTGAGGCGGCCGCGGGTACGCCCGGCTGGCTCGTGCTGGGGCTGCGCGGTCGAGGGTGCGTCCGCCGCCATCACGGCTTCTCGAAGCGGTGCAGCAGCGCCGCGACCTGGTTGGCACCGAGACCCCGCACGCGGCGGGACTCGGCGATCCCGACCTCCGCCATGATCGCCTTGGCCCTGACGCGGCCGACACCGGGCATCGACTCGAGCAGCTCGGTGACCTTCATCTTGCCGATGACCGCGTCGACCTTGCCGTCCTCGAGGACCTCGGCGAGCGAGCCGCTGGAGTACTTGAGCCGGTTCTTGACCGCAGCTCGCTCCCGACGGGCGGCTGCAGCCTTCTCGAGTGCTGCGGCCCGTTGCTCCGGGGTGAGCGGTGGAAGCGCCACGGTCTTCGGTCTCCTTGCTGCTTTCGGGAAGCGTGCCGCGCCCCCGTCGTTCTCAACGTCTCGTGATGTCTCCGCCGAACCTAGCGATCTGGCGGCGCGCGCCGCAACGCGGGGGTCGGCCCCGGTCGGCCCCGGTCGGCCTCAGTCGGCCTTGGCCGGTCTTGACCGCGCTTGGACGGGCGTCAGCCGCGCAGCGACTCGAGGACGCGCTCGGTCTGCGCGGCGAGACGGCTCGGGTCAGGTCCCGCCCCGAGGATCTCCCGGCTCGACGAGGCCAGGACCTGGCCCTGCGCGGCGCCGAAGGTCGCCGCGAGGGACTCGACCGTCCCGCCCTGCGCGCCGAAGCCGGGAGCCAGCACGGGGGTCGCGGCCTCCACGAGGTCGAGCCCGAGGTCGGTGACCGCGGTGCCGACCGTCGCACCGATGACGAGGCCGATGCTCCCGAGCTCACCCCGGGCCCGCGCAGCGGCGTTGTCGTCCCGGGCGCCGTGCACGATGGACGCCGCGACGGACTCGCCGTCCCGCACGGCATGCTGGACACCGGCACCCTCCGGGTTGGAGGTCAGGGCCAGGACGAAGAGCCCGCGCCCGTTCTGCTGCGCGAGGTCGATCGCGGGGCGCAGCGACTCGTAGCCGAGGTAGGGACTCACGGTGAGCGCGTCCGGCGGGGCGACGGCGTCGGGTCCCAGGTAGGCCTGGGCGTATGCCGCCATCGTCGACCCGATGTCACCGCGCTTCGCGTCGAGGATCGTCAGCGTCCCCGCCTCGCGCAGCTCGGCGAGCACCCGCTCGAGGACGACGAGCCCGCGGCTGCCGAAGACCTCGAAGAAGGCCGACTGCGGCTTGACCACGGCGACCCGGCCGGCGAACGCCTCGACGCAGGTCAGCGCGAACCGCTCGAGACCTGCGACGTCGTAGGTCAGTCCCCACGCCTCGACCAGCGCGCGGTGGGGGTCGATCCCGGCGCACAGCGGGCCGTGCGTGGCCATGGCCTCGTGGAGGCGGGCCCCGAAGGCCTTGCTCATTCGTCGGTCTCCGTTCGTTGTCGAGTGGTGGGGCTCGGCGGCCCGGGTCGGGGCTCGTCAGCGGCCGTGCGCGACGCCGACGGCGTCGGTGAACCGCTCGAAGCCCTTGGCCTCGAGCAGCTCGCACAGCTCGCGCAGGACCCGGACCGGGGCCGAGGGGTCGTTGAAGACGGCCGTGCCCACCTGGATCGCGCTCGCTCCGGCCGCGACGAGCTCGAGGGCGTCGCGCCCCGTGCGCACTCCCCCGACCCCGATGATCGGCACCGTCCTGATGCGTCCCTCGAACATCGCCTGGCGCACCTGCCAGATGGCGCGCACCGCGACGGGACGGATGCCCGGGCCCGAGAGACCGCCGGTGATGCCGCCGAGCTGCGGCCGCATCCGGTCGGTGTCGATGACCATGCCGAGCAGCGTGTTGATCATCGTCAGGCCGTCGGCGCCGGCCTTGACGCAGGCTGCTGCGATGGCCGCGATGTCGGTGACGTCCGGGCTCAGCTTCGCGAAGACCGGGATGTGTCGCGGGAGCTGCTCGCGCACGAGCGCGATGACCTTGGCCGAGGCCAGGGGGTCACAGGCGAAGACGAGACCGCGGTTGGCGACGTTGGGGCACGAGATGTTGACCTCGACACCGACGACGGCGTCGAAGGCACGACTCGCGCGCAGGGTGGCCGCGACATGGGCGTACTCGGTGCTCGAGCTGCCGGCGATCGAGGGCAGCACGCGGGCGCCCACGGACTCGAGCCACGGCAGGTCCTCGTCGACGAACGCCTCGATGCCGGGCCCCTGCAGGCCGATCGAGTTGAGCATCCCGGAGGGCGTCTCGGCCATCCGCGGGGTGCCGCGACCCGATCGAGGGTCGGCCATGACGGACTTCGTCACGAACGCCCCGAGGTCGGCGACGTCGAAGAAGCGGTGCAGCTCCTTGCCGTTCGCAGCGCAGCCCGAGGCCGTCATGAGCGGGTTGGGGAGGCGGTGCCCGCCCCCGAGGTCGACGGAGAGGTCCACCATCAGTGGCCACCCACCTTCGGTGCGCCGACGGCGTCGTCCGGCACGCGGGCATGACCTCCGTCGAAGGCGTCCCAGCGGACGCGGTCACCGCGGAAGACGGGTCCCTCGACGCACGACCGCACCATCCGGGTCTTCCCGTCCGAGCCGACGACCGGCATGACGCAGGTCATGCAGACACCGACGCCACAGGCCATCGACTCCTCGACGGCCACCTGGGCCACGGCGCCGTGCGCCTGCGCGACCCGCGTGACCGACTCGAGCATCCCCATGGGTCCGCAGCCGTAGACGACGCCCGCCCCGGTGCGGCCGATGATCTCGGGGAGCGGGTCGCTGACCCAGCCCCGCTGTCCGGCCGAACCGTCGTCGGTCGTCACGGTGACCCCGTCGCAGCTGCGTCGGGCCTCGACGACGCCGAAGAGCCGGTCCTCGCTCGCCGCGCCGAGGACCATCTCGACGTGACAGCCGCGCTCGCGCAGCTCTGCTGCGAGCCAGAAGAGCGGGGCGCTGCCGTAGCCGCCACCGACTAGGACGCAGGCGACCGGGGCGGTGGGCAGCGGGAACGCCTTGCCGAGCGGTCCGACGACGTCGATGGTGTCGTGCGGGGCGCGCTCGACGATCCACCGGGTGCCGACGCCGACGGCGGACACGACGATCTCGACAGTGCCGCCGTAGGTGCCGCTGGGGCTGACCTTGTGGATCGAGAACGACCGGCGCAACAGCGTCCCGGAGGTCTCGCCGCCGACGGCCAGGGCGACGAACTGGCCCGGGCGGGCGAGCTCGGCGACGCCTGGCGCCACGAGGGTGAGGTGCTGGTAGGCCCCGACCCGACGGGTCGCGATGACCTCCGCGACCTCCTGGGTGACACGGGCGCGCAGCTGGCGCTCGCTCATGCGCCGACTCCCGCGGTGGCGGCGACGGTCTCGCGCCGCCCGTAGAGGTCGAGGTCGCGCGCGTGGTCCTGGAGGGACTTGACGCGGATCTCCTCGGTCAGTCCGGCCTCGATCCCGAGCACGGCCGCGGCGAGCGTCGCGATGGTCGTGATGATGGGCTTGTCGGCACTCGTCGTCGCGGCACGGATGGCGTAGCCGTCGGCCCGCGCATCCTGTCCCGAGGGGGTGTTGACGACCATCTGCACCGTGCCGTCGAGGATGAGGTCGACGATCGACTTCTCCCCCGGGGCCTCACCGTCGCGCTCGGTGATCTTCCGGACGAGGGTGGCCTCGATGCCGTTGCGCTTGAGCACCGCAGCCGTACCCCTCGTGGCGAGGATGGTGAAGCCGAGGTCGACGAGGCGCTTGACCGGGAAGAGCATGGCGCGCTTGTCGCGGTTGGCGACCGACACGAAGATGGCGCCGGAGCGCGGCAGCGCGGAGCCGCCGCCCTGCTGGGCCTTGGAGAAGGCCGACCCGAAGTCGACGTCGATGCCCATGACCTCGCCGGTCGACCGCATCTCGGGGCCGAGCAGCGAGTCGACCGCGACGCCCTCCTTGGTGCGGAAGCGCTTGAACGGCAGGACCGCCTCCTTGCACGAGACGGGGGCGTGGTCGGGCATCCGGCCGCCGTCTCCGGTGGGGGGCAGCATGCCCTCCTCCCGCAGCTCCTTGATCGTGGCGCCGAGCATGACGCGCGCCGCGGCGCTCGCGATCGGCACGCCCGTCGCCTTGGCGACGAACGGCACGGTGCGCGACGCTCGGGGGTTGGCCTCGATGACGTAGAGGATGTCCTGCGCCAGGGCGAACTGGACGTTCATGAGACCGCGGACGCCGATGCCTTCGGCCAGCCGGCGTGTGGCGACCCGGACGCGCTCGAGCTCGCCGTCCCCGAGCGTCGCGGGCGGCAGCGTGCACGAGCTGTCGCCCGAGTGGATGCCGGCCTCCTCGACGTGCTCCATGATGCCGCCGAGGTACATGTCCTCGCCGTCGAAGAGCGCGTCGACGTCGATCTCGATCGCGTCGTCGAGGAAGCGGTCGACGAGGATCGGGTGGTCGGGTGAGGCCTCGGTGGCCTTCTCGACGTAGGTGACGAGCGAGTCGTCGTCGTAGACGATGACCATGCCGCGGCCGCCGAGGACGTAGGACGGGCGCACGAGGACGGGGTAGCCGATCTCGCGGGCGATGACGAGCGCCTCGTCGGAGCTGTATGCCGTCCCGTGCTTCGGGGCCGTCAGGCCCGCCTTCGCGAGCACCTGGCCGAAGGCACCACGGTCCTCGGCGAGGTGGATGGCGCTCGGGGACGTGCCGACGATCGGCACCCCCTCGTCCTCGAGGGCCTGCGCCAGACCGAGCGGCGTCTGGCCACCGAGCTGCACGATGACGCCGGCGATCGGGCCGGCCTGGGTCTCGGCGTGGATGACCTCGAGGACGTCCTCGAGCGTCAGCGGCTCGAAGTAGAGGCGGCTGCTCGTGTCGTAGTCGGTTGACACGGTCTCGGGGTTGCAGTTGACCATGACGGTGTCGAATCCCTTGTCGCGCAAGGAGAACGACGCGTGGACGCAGGAGTAGTCGAACTCGACGCCCTGTCCGATGCGGTTCGGGCCCGAGCCGAGGATGATGACGGCCGGACGCTCGCGCGGCTCGACCTCGGTCTCCTCGTCGTAGGAGCTGTAGTGGTACGGCGTCGTGGCCGCGAACTCGGCCGCGCACGTGTCGACGGTCTTGTAGACCGGGCGCACCCCGAGGGCGTGGCGCACGCCACGGACCACGGCCTCCGGCATACGCCGGATGGAGGCGACCTGCGCGTCGCTGAAGCCGTGGCGCTTGACGAGCCGGAGCAGGTCGGGCGTCAGCTGCCCGGGCTCGGCGAGCATCGCCGCGACGTCGTTGATCAGAGCGATCTGGTCGAGGAACCACGGGTCGATGCCGGTGGCCTCGTGGACCTCCTCGACGGTGCATCCGCCGCGGAGCGCCTGCTGTACCAGGACGATTCGCCCGTCGGTGGGGACCTTCGCCTCCTCCAGGGCGCGCTCGGCCGCCACCTTGGTGACCTCGCCGTGCCAGTGGAAGGTCGCGTCGCGCTTCTCGAGGGAGCGCAGGGCCTTCTGCAGCGCCTCGGTGAAGTTGCGCCCGATCGCCATGGCCTCGCCGACCGACTTCATCGTCGTGGTCAGCGTCGGGTCGGCGGCCGGGAACTTCTCGAAGGCGAAGCGGGGCACCTTGACGACGACGTAGTCGAGCGTCGGCTCGAAGCTCGCCGGCGTCTCGCGCGTGATGTCGTTGGGCACCTCGTCGAGCGTGTATCCGATGGCCATCTTCGCGGCGATCTTGGCGATCGGGAAGCCGGTCGCCTTGGAGGCCAGGGCCGACGACCGCGAGACCCGGGGGTTCATCTCGATGACGATGATGCGCCCGTCACGCGGGTTGACGGCGAACTGGATGTTGCAGCCGCCGGTGTCGACGCCGACCTCGCGGATGATGGCGATGCCGATGTCCCGGAGCCGCTGGTACTCACGGTCGGTCAGCGTGAGCGCGGGAGCGACGGTGATGGAGTCGCCCGTGTGCACGCCCATGGGATCGAGGTTCTCGATCGAGCAGACGACGACGACGTTGTCGGCGTGGTCGCGCATGACCTCGAGCTCGTACTCCTTCCAGCCGAGGATCGACTCCTCGAGGAGCACCTCCGTCGTCGGGGAGTACTGCAGGCCCTGCCCGCCGATGCGTCGCAGGTCCGCCTCGTCATAGGCGAAACCCGACCCGAGGCCACCCATGGTGAAGGACGGCCGGACGACGACGGGGTAGCTGAGATCCTCTGCGGCGGCGAGCAGCTCGTCCATCGTGTGGCAGATGATCGAGCGGGCCGACTCGGCGCCGCAGCGCTCGACGACGCCCTTGAACTTCTCGCGGTCCTCGCCGAGGTTGATCGCGTCGACGTTGGCGCCGATGAGTGGGCAGCCGTACTTCTCGAGAACTCCGTTGTCGTGCAAGGCGATCGCGCAGTTGAGCGCCGTCTGGCCGCCGAGGGTCGCGAGCACCGCGTCGGGGCGTTCCTTGGCGATGATCGCCTCGACGACCTCGGGGGTGATCGGCTCGACGTAGGTCGCGTCCGCGAACTCGGGGTCGGTCATGATCGTCGCCGGGTTGCTGTTGACGAGGATGACGCGGATGCCTTCCTCGCGCAGCACCCGGCACGCCTGGGTGCCGGAGTAGTCGAACTCGCAGGCCTGGCCGATGACGATCGGGCCGGACCCGATGACGAGGACGCTCGTGATGTCGTCGCGCTTGGGCATCAGGCGCTCGCTCCCTGCTTCTGGTGGTCGGTCTGTCTGGTGGTCATGAGCTCCACGAAGCGGTCGAAGAGGTAGGCCGCGTCGTGCGGGCCCGCTGCCGCCTCCGGGTGGTACTGCACCGAGTAGGCAGGCAGGTCAAGGCATTCCAGCCCCTCGACGACGTCGTCGTTGAGGCACACGTGTGAGACGCGCACGCGGCCGTATGCCGTGTCGCTGTCCTTGTCGAGCGGGGCGTCCACGGCGAAGCCGTGGTTGTGCGCGGTGACCTCGACCTTGCCGGTCGTGCGGTCCATGACCGGCTGGTTGATGCCGCGGTGGCCGTACTTCAGCTTGTACGTGCCGAAGCCGAGGGCCCGGCCGAGGAGTTGGTTGCCGAAGCAGATCCCGAAGAAGGGGAGGCCGCGGTCGAGGACCTCGCGCAGCAGCGCCACCTCGTGCTCGGCGGTGGCCGGGTCGCCGGGGCCGTTGGAGAAGAAGACCCCGTCCGGGCCGGACTCCCCCACGGCGAGGACGTCGTCGATCGTCGCGGTCGCGGGCAGCACGTGCACCTCGATACCGCGCCGGGCCATGAGCGCGGGCGTCATCGCCTTGATGCCGAGGTCGACCGCGGCGACGGTGAAGCGCTTCTCGCCGACGGGCGGGACGGCATACGGCTCGGCAGTGGTGACCTCCGCGGCGAGGGCGGCCCCGGCCATCTGGGGGCTCGTGCGGACCGCGTCGAGCAGCTCGGCGTCGGGACGGTCGGCGGCGTCGCCGCTGAAGATGCCTACGCGCATCGCACCCCGCTCGCGCAGGTGGCGGGTCAGCGCACGCGTGTCGAGCTCGCAGATCCCGACGACACCCTGGTCGACGAGCTCGTCCTCGAGCTCACGCGTGGCGCGCCAGTTCGAGGAGCGGATCGCAGGGTCGCGCACGACGTAGCCGGCGACCCAGATGCGGGTGCTCTCGTCGTCCTCGGTGTTGACGCCGGTGTTGCCGACGTGCGGCGACGTCATGACGATGACCTGGCGGTGGTAGCTCGGGTCGGTGAGGGTCTCCTGGTAGCCGGTCATGCCGGTGGAGAAGACCGCCTCTCCGGCGGTCTCGCCGAGGGCGCCGTAGGACGCCCCCCGGAAGGTGCGCCCGTCCTCGAGGACGAGCGTCGCCCCCACTCGCGCACGCCGGGGCCGGCTGTCGCGGCTCGGCACGGTCAGCGGTGTCTGGGTGGTCACAGGTCAGCTCCCGTGGTCGTTGCGTTCGTCAGTTCTCGTCGGGTGTCCGCCCCGTTGCGGACGTCGTGGGTGACGCGGCCGGCGTGGACCGTCGCCAGGACGGCTCCACGCAGGGTGCGCCCGTGCCACGGGTTGTTGCGCGAGCGACTGCGGCTCGCGGCGGCGTCGACCGTGACCTTGCGGTCGGGGTCGACGAGGGTGATGTGGGCAGGGCTGCCGACGGCGAGCTCCCTTCCCTGGTGGGCAAGTCCGCCGATGCGGGCGGGCGCGCTCGACATGACCCGGGCGACGTCGGCCCAGCCGAGCAGGCCCGAGCCGACCATGACGTCGCTGACGACCGAGAGGGCCGTCTCGAGGCCGAGCATGCCGAACGCCGCGTCGACGAAGGCGTGCTCCTTGTCGTGGCGTGCGTGCGGCGCGTGGTCGGTCGCGACGGCGTCGATGGTGCCGTCCGCGAGGGCCGCGCGCAGCGCCTCGACGTCCTCCGTCGCACGCAGCGGCGGGTTGACCTTGAAGACGGGGTCGTACCCGACGAGCAGGTCGGTGGTCAGGGCCAGGTGGTGCGGCGTGACCTCGGCCGTGACCGCGATGCCCTGGGCCTTGGCCCACCGGATGACCTCGACGGTGCCCGCGGAGGAGACGTGGGCGACGTGGACGCGTGAGCCGGTGTGCCGGGCGAGCATGACGTCGCGCGCGACGATCGACTCCTCGGCGATGCCCGGCCAGCCGGGCAGACCGAGACGACCGGACACCTCGCCCTCGTGGCAGCAGGCCTCGCGGCCGGCGAGGCGCGGGTCCTGGGCGTGCTGGCTGATGACGCCACCGAAGGGTTTGACGTACTCGAGGGCGCGCCGCATGATGCGCGCGTCGTGGACGCAGTGGCCGTCGTCGCTGAAGACGCGGACCTTCGCGCGCGACCGGGCCATGAGGCCGAGCTCGGCGAGCTCGGCGCCCTCGAGCCCCTTCGTCACGGCACCGACGGGGACCACCTCGGTGAGGCCGCAGGCGCGGCCGAGGTCGAGGACGCGTTCGGCTGCCTCGGCGGTGTCCGTGACGGGGCTCGTGTTGGCCATGGCGAAGACGGCCGTGAAGCCGCCGGCTGCCGCGGCCGCTGAGCCGGTGGCGATGGTCTCGGCGTCCTCGCGGCCCGGCTCGCGCAGGTGCACGTGGAGGTCGACGAGGCCGGGCAGGGCGATGAGGCCGTCGGCGTCGAGCACCTCGGCGTCGGCTGGGGCGGACACCGAGCCGGCCTCGGTGATGACGCCGTCCTCGACGAGCAGGTCGGCGGCCTGGGCCCCGAGGAGTCGGGCGCCGCGGATCACGAGGCGGGTCATCGGACGGCTCCTTCGGTGGCGGGGACGGCTCCGGCGGCGACCGGGGGCGTGTCGTCGCCCGCGAGCAGGTGGTAGAGCACGGCCATCCGGACCGCGACACCGGCGGAGACCTGGTCGAGCACGACGGACTGCGGCGAGTCGGCCGCCTCGGGCGCGATCTCGAGGCCTCGGTTCATCGGGCCGGGGTGGAGCACGAGCACGTCGTCGTTGCGGGCGACGAGACGCTCGAGCCGGTCGCGGGTCAGGCCGTAGCCGACGGTGTACTCGCGGGCTGTCGGGAAGAAGCCGCCGCTCATCCGTTCGCGCTGGACGCGGAGCATCATGACGGCGTCGACGGGACCGTGCTCGCTGTCGCCGTCGAGGACGGGGTCGAGGTCCCAGCTCGTCGCGAACCCGTCGGCTGCGCTCCACGCCGCGATGCCACTGGGCATCAGGGTGGGTGGGGCGACGACCGTGACGCGCGCCCCGAGCGTCTTGAGCGTGATGACGTTGCTGCGGAAGACGCGGGAGTGCGTGAGGTCCCCGACGATGACGACGTGCTTGCCGTCGAGGTCACCCAGACGCGTGCGGAGGGTGTATGCGTCGAGCAGGGCCTGCGTGGGGTGCTCGTGGGTGCCGTCCCCCGCGTTGATGACGCTGCAGCGCACCCACTGCGCGACCTGGTGGCAGGCGCCGGACGCGTTGTGGCGGATGACGAGGGCGTCGACGGCCATCGCGTCCACCGTCATGGCGGTGTCGCGCAGGCTCTCGCCCTTGCTCGTCGAGGAGCCCTTGGCCGAGAGGTTGATGGTGTCGGCCGACATCCACTTGCCCGCGATCTCGAAGGAGCTGCGGGTGCGCGTCGAGTCCTCGAAGAAGAAGTTGATGACGGTGCGCCCGCGCAGGGTCGGCACCTTCTTGACCTCGCGGCGCTGGAGGTCGTGCATCGACGACGCGGTCTCGAGGATGTCCTCGACCTCGGCGCGGCTGAGGTCGGCCGAGGAGATCAGGTGCTTGGTCACCGGGCGTCACCCCCGCTGATCCGCACGACGTCGAGGCCGTCGACCTCGGCGACCCGGACGTGCACCCGCTCGTCCCGGGAGGTGGGGAGGTTCTTGCCCACGTGGTCGGCGCGGATCGGCAGCTCGCGGTGGCCACGGTCGACGAGGACCGCCAGACGCACGGCGCGGGGCCGGCCGAGCTCGGACAGGGCGTCGAGGGCGGCGCGGATCGTGCGGCCGGAGTAGAGGACGTCGTCGACGAGGACGACCACCTGGTCGTCGATGCCGCCTGCCGGGATGCGCGACCGGTGCGCGGTGCGCACCGGGTTGCGGCGCAGGTCGTCGCGGTGCAGCGTGATGTCGAGCTCGCCGACGGGGACCGGAGACCCCTCGACCTGCTCGATGGCGGCTGCGAGTCGGCGCGCCAGCGGGACCCCGCGCGAGGGGATGCCCAGGAGGACGAGTCCCTCGCTGCCCTTGTTGCGCTCGAGGATCTCGTGACCGATGCGCCGCAGCGCCCGGGAGATGTCGCCCTCGGTCATGACGTCGCGAGCGTCGTCGGGGATGCTCGAGCGATCTGTCGGTGAATGGTCGGGTGCACTCAGGTCAGGGCAAGCCATCGCCGCCGGACCTCCTTCCCCGCCTCACAGGACGGTGGTTAAAGGATGTTCCGCGAGGGAGTCTAACCCGGTCGCAGCGAGCCCCCGACACCGGTCCAGACCTCGGCACGTCGCCTGCCGCGAACCGACCGACCGCCACGAACACGGCCGCCCGTGCTGGGACCCGACGCCGACGCCGTGTCGTGGCGGTCCGTCGGTGCAGTGCCCTCTCGGAAGCCATCCACGCATACGCGTGCGCCCGAGAACGCCCGAAGCCGCCCGCGAACGGACGGCTTCGTGGCGGACGTGTGGGGTGTCAGACGATGGTCGCCTTGACCTCGGCCAGACGCGCCAGCAGACCGTTGACGAACGCCGGCGACTCGTCGGTCGACAGGTCCGTGGCGAGGGCCACGGCCTCGGAGATCGCGACCCCGTCGGGGATCTCGTCGTTCCAGAGGACCTCCCACGCGCCGAGCCGCAGGACCGCGCGGTCGACGGCAGGCATCCGCTCGAGCGTCCAGCCCTGGCTGTAGTCGGTCAGCGCCGCGTTGATGTCGTTCCACTTGGCGACCACCCCGCGCACGAGCTCCGACGTGTAGGGGTTGTTCGCCGCCCGCGACTCGCGGTCGGCGAGGCGCTCGTCGAGGAGCGTCTCGGCGTTGAGGCCGCGCTGGTCCGCCTCGAAGAGGATGTCGAGGGCCCGGGTACGAGCTTTGCTGCGTGCTGCCAAGGGAGTTCGCGTCCGCTCAGTCGTTGACGCGGCCGAGGTACGACCCGTCGCGGGTGTCGACCTTGACGCGGGTGCCGGACTCGAGGAACAGCGGCACGTTGATCTGGGCGCCGGTCTCGAGGGTGGCCGGCTTGGTGCCACCGGTCGAGCGGTCGCCCTGCAGGCCCGGCTCGGTGTGGGTGATCTCGAGGACGACCGACGCGGGCAGCTCGACGTAGAGCGGCAGGCCCTCGTTGGTGGCGACGATCGCGTTCTGGTTCTCGAGGAGGTAGTTGGCGGCGTCGCCGACGACGGCCTCGGACACCTGGATCTGGTCGTAGGTGTCGGTGTCCATGAAGACGAAGTCGGTGCCGTCCTTGTAGAGGTACTGCATCGTGCGCTTGTCGACGTTGCTCGTCTCGACCTTGGTGCCGGCGTTGAACGTCTTGTCCACGACCTTGCCGGACAGGACTGCCTTCAGCTTGGTGCGCACGAACGCCGGGCCCTTGCCGGGCTTCACGTGCTGGAACTCGACGACGGACCAGAGCTGTCCCTCGATGTTGAGCACCATGCCGTTCTTCAGGTCGTTGGTCGAAGCCATCGTCACAAACCACTTTCGTATGCCGGCCGGCCCGTTCGGGTGCCGCTGGGCACGCCTGAGCCCCGGACGTTCACTGACTTGGGGAGTTGCCGCACGAGTCTAGCCGGGAGGCCACCTGATCGCGGAATCGTCACGGCCGCCGGGGCGATCCCCGGTGTAGGCTCACTCCTCCCCCTCGGACCCCCGGCCCACGAAAGGCGGCTTCGTCATGCCCCCGTCCCCGCGCGCCGACCCCGCCGACCGCGCCGTCGGGGCACCGGCCCCCGGGCTCGCCGACGAGCTGGCCCGGGAGCAGGCGTACCTCGACGACGCGCGCGAGCAGCTGTCCCGGATGCGCCGGCTGGCCGAGTCCCTCGACGCGTCGAAGGCGAGTGACGCCATCTCGGGCGAGGTGCTCGGCTGGGTGCTCGCGCGGCGCATCGCGTCGCTCCAGGACGACCCGCGCACGACGCTCTTCTTCGGCCGCATCGACGTCGACCCCGCAGGCGGGCCCGCCGAACAGTTCCACATCGGACGGCGCCACGTCTCCGACGAGGCGGGCGACCCGGTCGTCGTGGACTGGCGGGCCCCGATCTCGACCGCCTTCTACCGGGCGTCGCCCCTCGAGCCGATGGACGTCGTGCTGCGGCGCCGGTTCGGCGTCGATCGCGGGCGCCTGACCGCGTTCGAGGACGAGCACCTGCGCGAGCCGGCGCAGCCGGACGGGTCGGCGGGCTCCATCCTCGCCGCCGAGATCGAGCGTCCACGCACCGGCCCGATGCGTGACATCGTCTCGACGATCCAGCCGGAGCAGGACGAGATCGTCCGCAGCGACGTCGCCGTCAGCGTCTGCGTCCAGGGGGCCCCGGGCACCGGCAAGACGGCGGTCGGACTGCACCGTGCTGCCTGGCTGCTCTACTCGTTCCGCGAGCGCCTCGACCGCTCCGGGGTCCTCGTCGTCGGACCCAACCGCGCCTTCCTCGACCACATCGGCGCCGTCCTGCCGTCGCTCGGCGAGGTCCGGGTCGGACACGCGACGATCGAGTCCCTCCTCGCCCACGGCGCGGTCCGGGCCGAGGAGCCCGTCGACGTCGCCACCCTCAAGGGCGACGCCCGGCTCGCGACGGTGCTCCGCCGCGCCGTCTGGTCGCGGCTGGAGCGCCCGACGGAGGCGCTCGTGGTGCCGCGCGGCGTGCGCAAGTGGCGCGTGCCGGCATACGAGGTGGCGGAGATCGTCGACGAGCTGGCAGCACGCGGGGTGCGCTACTCAGCCGCGCGCGACCTGCTCCCCCAGCGGCTCGCGCACCACATCCTCCTCGAGATGGAACGGGCCGGTGACGCCCCGGACGACCGCGTCCAGGACGCCGTCGCGAGGTCCGCAACCGTGAAGAAGTACGTCGCATCGGTGTGGCCGGCGCTCGACCCGCAGTCGGTGCTGCACCGGCTGTGGTCCGACGGCGACGCCCTGAGGACGGCCGCCGGCGACGACCTCACTGCCGAGGAGCAGTCGATCCTGCTGTGGGACAAGCCCGCTCGCACCAAGGGTGCGGCCCGCTGGTCGCGCGCCGACATGGCCCTCCTCGACGAGATCGAGGACCTGCTGCGGCGCGAGCCGAGCCTCGGTCACGTCGTGCTCGACGAGGCCCAGGACCTCTCCCCCATGCAGCTGCGGGCCGTCGGACGGCGCTGCTCGACCGGGTCGGTGACGGTGCTCGGCGACATCGCCCAGGGCACGACGCCGTGGGCGACCGGGTCGTGGGAGGAGGCGATGCGTCACCTCGGCAAGGACGACCACGACCTCGTCGTCCTCGACCGCGGCTTCCGTGTGCCCGCCGTGGTCATCGAGTACGCCGCGCGCCTGCTGCCCCTGATGGCGCCGGGGCTGGGTGCACCGGTGTCGGTGCGCGACAACCCCGGCCGGCTCGAGATCCGGCCGGCCGAGACGGATGGGCTCGCGGCCGAGGTCGTCGCCGCTGTCACACGCGCCGCTGCGGTGCCCGGCTCGGTCGGCGTCATCGCCCCCGACCGGGACGTCGACTCGGTGTCGGCGGCGCTTGCGGCGGCTGGCGTCGGACACGGGCGGCTCGACCGCGACCACGGTGACGACGAGGACCACCAGGTCGAGGTGGTTCCGGCGAGCGTCGCCAAGGGCCTCGAGTTCGACCGGACCGTCGTCGTCGAGCCCGCTGCGATCGCGGCGGCCGAGCCCGACGAGCGCACCGGGCTGCGGCGGCTCTATGTCGTGCTGACCCGCGCCGTGTCGGAGCTCACCATCGTGCACACCGAGCCTCTGCCTGAGGCCCTCGGCGCGAACTGACGCGTCACTGGAGCCCGTGGTGGGCTGCCCACATCGTCCCGGCCCGGTCGGCCGCGGCGTCGATGAGGGCCGCCAGCTCCGGGCGGTCGGGCACGGCGAAGGACACGTACGCCCCGCGACCGCCGTCGACCGGGCGGCCGTACGCCTTGGCTGCGAGGTGCCCGCTCGGCAGCATCCGCACGTTGAGGGTGTCGAGCCGGAAGGTCTGGCCGCGGCGGGTGTCCGTCCACCGCAGCGTCTCCGGGATGGTCACGTTGATCGCCATCGCACTGACGACGAGCTCTGCGTCTGCACTCACCCCAGCAGACTGCCACGGGCGGGCGCCCGCCGGGCCTGGTCGGCTTTCAGTCCTCCCGCAGCACGGTGAGACGGGTCAGGGCCGGATGCCGCGAGCGCGAAGTAGCTCTGCCACCGCGGCACCGTCGCGGTTGAGGTACTCGAGGGACGCCGTCGTGGGCGTCGACCCGTCATCCCCGGGACGCGCAGGCTCGCCCCACGCATTCGTGACGACGTCGATGAGGACCCGCGTCTGAATCCCGCGGGCCTCCAGCAGAGAGACGATGCGGGCGACATCCTCCGCCGATCCACCCCAGCCAAGACTCGACCTCATCCGCCGCCATCGCCTGCGATCGACGAGGACCACCGCAGCCAGTGGAACCACCGCGCACGCGGCACCGTACGAGCCCGGCCGGCCAAGGGAGGTCATCGCTGCGACGCCCGCCGCGGCAGCCACGAGGCACGTCCCGAGAAGCGCCGACCACCCGACGACGTTGAGCCGCGCCGTCCGGAGCCACGACCGGCGAGGATGGCGCGCACGCCACCCCGACGCCTCCACGTAATCCGCGGACCCCCGCGATCTCACCATGGATTCGATCGTGACAGATCACGGGCCGGTGCGGCTCAATCCTTCGTGGCAGCAGACACGTCCACGCACAGGACTCCCCTGTTGCCGTCCTGGTCGGCGATCACGGTGAGCGAAGGTGAGTTGCTGTCATCGACGACGGTCCCACCCGCGGCGAGGACGGCGGCGATCCGTTGCTCGACCACGTCGGGCGCCACGTAGACCTCGATGTGGAACGGCTGACGCTGGTTCTCCTGCTCGTCGGCGTCACCGAACCACAGGTTCGGTACCCGTGCCGTCGCGTCCCGGACCTCGTCGCTGGGTGTCCCGCGGCCCTGGGACTTGGCGCTCCCGGTCAGCAGGGCGGCCCACACCGGCGCGATGGTCGCGGAGCGCGCGGTGTCGAGACCGAGCTCGACCTCGCTGACCGAGTGCGGGTCCGCTGCGATCTCGTGGTCGGCGGCGATCTCACTGATCCGTCGCGCGAGATCGACGTCCCGCTGGGTCACCCATTCGACGACGTGTTCGGTGCCCTCGTCGTCGCGGTAGATGGCGTCGTCGCTGACCAGCTCGAGATCCACGTGCCGAGTGCCGATCGACACGCGTGGGTGGTGGCCGAGCGCGTCGCCCGCCTCGCCCACCGCCGTGATGAACCGCGCGCCGGTGCCGAAGTCGTCGACCACGTAGCGGGCGTGCAGTCCTTGGGCCAGCTTGCGCCAGTCGGTCAACTTGGCCTCGGCGATGCGCTCGCCCTTGAGCATGTCCATGCATGGGGACGATATCTCTGATCCAGACCCAACAAGCTGGCTGGCGCGTTCAAACCTTCGACGGCGACCACACCGTCGTGCCCCGGATGGAGGCGTTGGCGGTCAATCGGGACCTTGTCCACCGACAGACAGGCTCCACGACATCGAGAGGATCCGCGACTGCGACGTGCTCCTGGCCCGCGTCGCTCTGCCATTCGTCCCCAGGCGCCAGGTGACATGCCGAGCCGCTACGTCAGTGCCCCACCCACCGGAGCGCTGACGAAGCCGCCACACCCCCACCAGACGCCGGGTCACCACCCCCAGCCGCTACGTCACTGCTCCACCCACCGGAGCACTGACGTAGCCGCCGCACCCCCACCACCCGCCAGGTGACCACCCCCAGCCGCTACGTCACTGCTCCACGGGGAGGGGCAGTGACGTAGGTCCCCCGTCCACGGCCCCGCCGGTTGCCGGCCCGCGTGTGGACAACCACGGGTGGGACTCCGGCCCTGGACGTCGTCACTCTCAGCGAGGACGAGCGAGACGGACCGACCTCCTCCGGCCCGAAGCACTGGCACCTCCACCAGGTCATCGCCCGCGGGTGACCGACCTGTCGGACGTGCGCCTAGACCAGGGCGCGCAGCGCGAGCAGGTAGGACTGCAGGCCGAACCCGGCGACGGTACCCGTGGCGACCCCCGCCACGACCGACGTGTGCCGGAACTCCTCGCGTGACGCCGGGTTGCTCAGGTGCACCTCGACGAGGCTGCGCCCGCTCGTCGTCACGATGGCGCACGCGTCGCGGACGGCATACGAGTAGTGCGTGAAGGCTCCCGGGTTGAGCACGACGTCGGCGCCCATGTCGACGGCCTCGTGCAGCCAGTCGATGAGCTCGCCCTCGTGGTTGGTCTGGCGACAGTCCGCGACGAGACCCAGGTCGCGAGCCTCGCGCTGAACCGCGGCGTGGACGTCGTCGAGCGTGTCGGAGCCGTAGACCTCCGGCTCGCGGGTGCCGAGGCGATTGAGGTTGGGGCCCGACAGGACGAAGACCGTGGGTGCCGTCATGCCGGGGAGTCTAGTGAGCGGACGCGTGGGCGCGGCGCGACACGAGGCCGTATGCCGCCTGCAGCAGGGCGTCGTCAGGGCCGGCCAGGCGGTTCGGCCGGGCCAGGCCGTCGAGCACGACGAAGCGCAGCGTCGAGCCGCGGGACTTCTTGTCGCGGCGCATCGCGGTCAGCAGGTCGTCCCAGCGTCCCCCGGCATACGTGGTCGGCAGCCCGAGCGACTCGAGGACCGATCGGTGGCGCGCCACGAGCGCATCGCCCTCGGGGCCGACGAGATGCCCGGTCAGGCGGGCGAGCTCGGCGACGTAGACCATCCCGACGCTGATCGCCTCACCGTGCCGCCACGTGTAGTGCTCGACCTGCTCGATGGCGTGGCCGAACGTGTGGCCGTAGTTGAGGATCTCGCGCAGCGAGCTCTCCCGCAGGTCGGCGGCGACGACCTCGGCCTTGACCCGGACGGCCCGCTCGATGAGCTCGCGCAGGTGCGGGTTGGCGGCGCTGCGCGCGACGGCGGAGCCGGCGGTCACCGCTGCCTCGACGAGGTCGAGGATGACGGGGTCGGCGATGAAGCCGCACTTGACCACCTCGGCGAGCCCGGCCACGAGGTCGGCCTCGGGGAGCGTCAGAAGCACGTCGACGTCGCACAGCACCCCGGTCGGCGGATGGAAGGCCCCGACGAGGTTCTTGCCCTCGGCGGTGTTGATGCCGGTCTTGCCGCCGACGGCAGCGTCGACCATGCCGAGCAGGGTCGTCGGCACCTGGACGACGCGGACGCCGCGCAGCCAGGACGCGGCGACGAAGCCGGCAAGATCGGTCACCGTGCCACCGCCGATCCCGACGACGGCGTCGGTCCGGGTGAAGCCGGCCTGTCCCAGCAGCGACCACAGGTCGGCTGCCACGGTGGACGTCTTCGCGGCCTCGGCGTCGGGCACCTCGGCGACGTGGACGGCATACCCTCGCCCCGTCAGAGCTGCGGTCAGCCGCGACGCGAGCTCTGGCAGCGTCGGCGGGTGGACGACGAGCACGCGCTCGACGTCGGCGCCGAGCAGGTCACCGACGCGCTCCAGCACGCCCGACCCGATGACGACGTCGTAGTCGCCGCCCACTGAGATGGTGGTCGGACTGTCTGCGGTCACGCGCGGGCCGCCTCGAGGTCGGCGACGACGACGTCGACGACCTCGTCGGGCGTGCGGCCCGCCGTGTCGACGCGCACGGTCGCCACGCGCTCGTAGGTGGGGCGCCGTTCGTTCATCATCCGCACCCACGACGCACGCGGGTTGACCGACAGCAGCGGACGAGAGCGGTCGAAGCCGATGCGCTTGCTCGCGTCGGCGATGGCGACGTCGAGGAAGACGACCGCGTGACCCGCGAGGGCGACCTCGGTCGACGGGTCCATGACCGCTCCCCCGCCGAGCGAGACGACGCCAGGCTCCTCTGCGAGCGCGCGGGCCACCTCGGCCCGCTCGAGCTCGCGGAAGACGGACTCGCCGTCGTCGACGAAGATGTCGGAGATCGAGCGACCCTGCGCCGCCTCGATCGCGGCGTCCACGTCGTGGAACGCCACCCCGAGACGTGTCGCGAGGGCTTGCCCGACCGTGGTCTTGCCCGCGCCGGGAGGACCGACGACGACGGCCACCGGACCGCGGGAGGTCTCGTTCACCACGTGCGCAGCCCCTTCCGGATGCCGTCGAGGTATGCCGTGTGGTTGCGTGCCGTCTCCGCGACGGAGTCGCCGCCGAACTTCTCGAGGCACGACGCGGCGAGGACGAGCGCGACCATGGCCTCTGCGACGACGCCGGCGGCGGGCACGGCGCACACGTCGGAGCGCTGGTGGATCGCCGTGGCTGCCTCGCCGGTCGCGACGTCGACCGTCGACAGTGCGCGAGGCACCGTGCTGATCGGCTTCATCGCGGCCCGGACGCGGAGCACCTGACCGGTCGACATGCCGCCCTCGGTGCCACCGGCGCGCCCGGTGCGGCGGGTGATGACGCCGTCGACGAGCTCCATCTCGTCGTGCGCCTCGGAGCCGCGGCGGCGGGCGGTCTCGAAGCCGTCGCCGACCTCGACACCCTTGATCGCCTGGATGCTCATCAGGGCCTGGGCCAGCTGGCCGTCGAGCTTGCGATCCCAGTGCACGTGCGAACCGAGGCCGGGCGGGAGGCCGTAGGCGAGCACCTCGACGACGCCGCCGAGGGTGTCACCGTCCTTGCGGGCCGCGTCGACCTCGGCCACCATCGCGGCCGAGCCCGTGGGGTCGAAGGCGCGCACCGGGTCGGCGTCGAGGCGCTCGACGTCGTCGGGGGTCGGGAGGGCGGCGCCCTCGGGCACGCCGGCGGTACCGATGGAGACGGTGTGCGAGACGAGGCGGATGCCGTAGGACTGCTCCAGGAAGCGGGCCGCGATCTCGCCCAGGGCGACCCGGGCCGCGGTCTCACGCGCGGAGGCGCGCTCGAGCACCGGGCGCGCGTCCTCGTGGCCGTACTTCTGCATGCCGACGAGGTCGGCATGGCCCGGTCGCGGACGGGTCAGCGGCTTGTTGCGCGCGACCTCCTTCTCCGCGTTGACGTCGTCGGATGCGGCATACGCCTCGTCGCTGACGGCCTCGGGGCTCATCACGGTGGTCCACTTCGGCCACTCGCTGTTGCCGATGCGCACCGCGACGGGCGACCCCAGGGTCAGCCCGTGACGCAGACCGCCGAGGAACTCGACCTCGTCCTGCTCGAACTTCATCCGCGCACCGCGGCCATAGCCCAGGCGCCGGCGGGACAGGGCGGCCTGCAGGTCCTTCGCGCCGACCTCGACCCCCGCGGGGAGGCCCTCGATCATGGCGACGAGTGCGGGCCCGTGCGACTCACCGGCCGTCAACCAACGCAACATGCCCCGATCCTCCCACGCGGTCCGACCGTGCCCCCGACCCGCCCGCTCCGCGGGACCGCCGGCCTCGGTCGCGGCAGGCGGTCTCCGTCAGAGCAGCGGGCGCACCTGCACGACGAGGGAGATGAGCAGGCCGAGCAGCATCCACGGACCGAAGGCGATGTCGTCCTTGCGCGAGCCGCGGCGCAGGACGAGGCGCACGAGCCCGTAGAGCCCCGCGAGAATGAACGCGGCGTAGGACGCGACGAGCGTCGTCGAGACGCTGACGTAGCCCGTCGCCAGACCGACCAGGCCGGCGAGCGTGACGTCGCCGAAGCCGAAGCCGCTGCCCAGCAGTGCTGCCACGAGCGCCAGCACGAAGTAGATGAGCCACAGCACGGCGCCGGCGATCGCCGCCCTGCGCAGCGCCGCCCAGTCGCCCGAGGCGAGCGACGCCAGAGCGAGCTGTGCGACGAGCAGCGGGTAGGCCGGCCGCGTCAGCCCTCGGGGCAGGCGGTGCACGTCGGCGTCGATCCAGGTCAGGGCCAGCGCCACGAAGGCGAACGCGAGGTAGGCAGGGCTCAGTGCCCACTCCGACAGGGGCCCGAAGCGCCACGCCAGCAACGCCCAGAGCAGCGCCAGCGCGACCGGCACGATCCGCGACGACACCCGAGGGAGCGGCCCGGTCTCGTCGTCGAGGCGGTAGCCACCCGTCGCGAGCCGACGCCGGAGCACCTCTCCGACGAGCCCGCCTGCCACGGCCAGGAGCCCGACGAACCACCAGGGCGCCCCGGAGGCCCCGGCCCACGTCATCGGCGCGATCACCGGTCGTCGGAGGTGTCGTGGCCCGACGCCTGGCCCGCCTGGAGGGCGGCCCGCAGGGCCTGCGACATCGCCTCGAGCGGAGCCGGCTGACCGGTCATGAGGCGCACCTGCTCGGCTGCCTGGTGCAGGAGCATGTCGGTGCCCTCCGCCACGCTCCAGCCGCACTCACGGGCAGCCCGCTGCAGTGGCGTCACCCCTGACCCGTAGACCACGTCGAGGACGACGGGTCGACGCACGCGACCCGCTGCGCCGGGAAGGGTGTCCAGCCCCGGCACCGACGCGGGCGGCACCGTGCTGATGACCGCATCGACATCGGCCGCCGCGGACCAGTCCCCCATGCCGACGACGTGCACGGCCGCACCGACGGCCTCGACCTGCGCGAGCGTCTCGGGACGGACCCCCTCGCGGACCATGAACACGATCGTGGTGTGCGGTCCGGTCAGGGCCGCGACCGCAGAGCGGGCGGTGGCGCCGGAACCGACGACGAGCACGCTCGCGGGGTCGGCGCAACCGGCCAGCCGAAAGGCCATCGTGATGCCGTGGACGTCGGTGTTGTGCGCGGTCCAGCCGGCTGCGGCGTCGACGTCGCGGACGAGCGTGTTGGCGGCGCCCGTCGCCGCGGCGATGTCGCTCACCGTGCCCGCAGCCCGCAGCCCGACCTCCTTGAGCGGCATCGTCAGCGACAGTCCGACCCACGTCTCGTCGAGTCCTGCGAAGGCGTCGGCGAACCCGGCCTCGTCGACCTCACGCCGGTCGTAGGACCAGTCACCCAGGCCGAGGGCCGCATGGGCCGCACGGTGCAGCACGGGCGAGAGCGAGTGCCTGATCGGACTGCCCCACACCGCACAGTGCCGGGCGCCGCCGCGCCCCTCGCTCAGCACTTGCCCTTGTTGTCGGTGCACCACTTCTGGAACTGCGCGACGTTGGCCTGGTGCGCCTCGTAGGTCGCGGCGAACTTCGTCTCACCGGTGTCGAGGTTGACGGTCACGAAGTAGAGCCACGGGCCGGCCACCGGCTTGGCGGCCGCGCGCAGCGCGCTCTCGCCCGGGTTGGAGATGGGGCCGGGCGGCAGTCCGGGGAAACGGCGCGTGTTGTACGGGCTCTTGCTGTCGAGCATGGCCTGGGTCGGCACGCCACGCTTCCTGAAGATGTAGTTGACCGTCGAGTCGAACCCGAGCGACATCTTGGCCGCGAGTCGGTTCTCGACGACGCGGGCGACCTTCGAGCGGTCGGCCTCGATCTTGGCCTCCCCCTCGACGAGGCTCGCGACCGTGACGACGCGCTCCATGCGGTCGGGTGAGATCCCGAGCGCCTCGAGCCGCTTCGTCGACTCGGCGACCATCTGCTTGAGCTGGTCGAGGGCCGTCGACGTGGAGCCGAACTCGTAGCTGGCCGGGAAGAGGTAACCCTCGATCTTGCCCTTGGCGGACGGCGGCAGCCCGAGCTGGTCGACCTGCTTGGCCGCCTGGACGTACTCGGAGACAGGGATCCCGGAGGCCGCCGACAGCTTGGCGTAGATCTCACTCGCCCAGAGACCCTCGGGGATGACGACGCGGGTGACCAGGCGGTTCTTGGGGTCGACGAGGAGCGCCAGGGCGTCGGACGCCTTCATCTGCTTCTTCATCGTGTAGATGCCCGGCTGGATGCCCGCACTCCTGGGGTCGTTGCCCGCAGCGTCGACGAACGCCTTGCTCGACTTGACGACGTCCTTGTCGGCGAGAGCCTGGGCGATCGCCGTGCCGTTGGATCCCGCGTCGATGGTCACGCGGACCTCTCCGGTGCCGGGGCCCGGGTAGTCGTTGGACGCGAGGAACCCCTCGACGACGGGGCGCAGGACCTTGTACGCGACGCCGACACCGCCGCCGATGACGGCGAGGGCGAGGACGATGACCACGAGACGGCGCAGGACTGAGGGTCGGCCGCGCGGCACGTCAGCGGATGCCGCTCGTCCGGCACGACGGCCCTTGCGGCGGCGGCCCGCGAGCTCCTGCGCACGGAGGTCACGCCGGCTCGAGGGAGGGGCTGCAGCCGTGCCGACGGCTGGGTCGTGCGTCTCGACGGAGGCCGCGTCGTCGACACCGTCGACACCGTGGTCGAGGTCCTCGTGGTCGAGGTCCTCGTGGTCGCCGAAGATGGATGCTTCGAGATGGTCCTTCATCGACGACGTTCCTTCTTCCGTTTGCCCCCTGGCGTGACGGTCTCTCCGGGCGGACGGCCCGACAGCGACTCCGTGTCGAGAGCCGACTGCAGGATGAGCACCGCGGCAGCCTGGTCGACGACGGCCCGTTGCCCTCGGCCCGGGACGCCGCTGTCGCGTAGTCTGCGGTGCGCGTCCACGGTGGTCAAGCGTTCATCGACCATCCGCACTCCTACCGTACCCAGTCGCGCCGCGAGACGACCGGCGTAGTCGCGTGCGGCACGCGCAGCCTCACCCTCCTCGCCGGACAGCAGGCGCGGCAACCCCACGACGACCTCGATCGCGGCGAGCTCGTCCACGAGCGCGACGATCGCCTCGACGTCGCTGTCGGCCTCGAGGTCACGGGGCAGGGTGCGCACCGGGTGGGCGAAGACCCCTGAGGCGTCCGACGCCGCGACGCCGACGCGGGCGTTGCCCACGTCGACGCCGACGCGTGCCCCGGTTCGGGAGCGAGGATCGGTCAAGGTCAGGCGCCCCGGCTGTGCAGCTGGTTCTCGACGGTGCCGAGCGCCGACGAGACGCGCGTCGGGTCGGTGCCGCCGCCCTGGGCCAGGTCGTCCTTGCCGCCGCCCCCACCGCCGAGTGCCTGGGCCGCGACCTTGACGAACGCGCCGGCCTTGAGACCGGCCTCCCTCGCCCGCTCGTTCGTCGCGACGATCACGACCGGACGCCCGCCCGCGACGGACGCCATCGAGACGAGGACCGGCCGGTCGTTGCCGAGGCGGCCACGGACGTCGGTGACGAGCTTGCGCAGGTCGTCGCCCGTCACACCGTCGCCCGCGTCGTGGCTGACGAAGGTCACGCCGTTGATGTCTCGCGCCGACTGGACGAGACCGGCAGCGGCGCCGAGCACCTGGCTCTGACGCACCGCCGCGATCTCCTTCTCCGCGTCGCGGAGACGACCGAGGATCGTCGCGATGCGGTCGGGCAGCTCGTCGCGGCGCACCCCGAGGGTGTCGGTCAGCTGGCTGACGATGGTGGCCTCGCGCGCGAGGTGGGAGTACGCGTCGGCGCCCACGAGCGCCTCGACGCGCCGCACGCCCGAGCCGATCGAGCTCTCGCCGAGCAGCTTGACGACGCCGATCTGCCCGACGCGGGGCGTGTGGGTGCCGACGCACAGCTCCCGCGACCACTCACCGATGGAGACGACGCGCACGCGCTCGCCGTACTTCTCGCCGAAGAGCGCCATGGCGCCGAGCTTCTTGGCAGCGTCGATGTTCATGATGTCGGCGGTCACCGGCAGGTCGTCGAGGAGCACGGCGTTGATCCGGCCCTCGATCTCGCCCATCGCCGCGGCCGGGACGGCCTGCAGCGACTTGAAGTCGAAGCGGAGCCGGCCGGGCGAGTTCTCCGAACCCGCCTGGGTCGCGGTGTCGCCGAGCTCGTCGCGCAGGGCCTGGTGGACCATGTGGGTCGCCGTGTGGGCGCGCGAGATGGACCGGCGGCGCGCGACGTCGACCTCGGCCTCGGCGTCGTCACCGACGCCCGCCTCGCCCTCGAGCACCGTGGCGCGGTGCACGACGAGGCCGGTGATGGGCCGCTGGACGTCGGTGACCTCGATCAGTGCCCCGTTCGCGAGGCGGATGCGCCCGTGGTCGGCCTGCTGGCCGCCGGACTCCGCGTAGAGCGGCGTGCGGTCGAGGACGATCTCGATCTCGTCGCCGGGCCCCACGCGGTCGACGACGACGCCGTCCCGGATCAGTCCGCGGATGCGGGTGTCGGTCTCGATCTGGTCGTAGCCGGTGAACTCGACATCGCGACCCAGGGTGTCGGACAGCTGCCGGTAGACGCTCGTGTCACCGTGCGCCGACCTCTTCGCCCGGGCGTCGGCCTTGGCGCGGTCGCGCTGCTCGCCCATGAGCCGGCGGAACCCGGACTCGTCGACCTGAAGGCCCTGCTCCGCCGCCATCTCGAGGGTCAGGTCGATCGGGAAGCCGTAGGTGTCGTGCAGGGCGAACGCCTCGGCCCCGCCGAGCGTCGTCGCACCGGACGACTTGGCCCGCGCGACCGCGGTGTCGAGGATCGTGGTGCCCGAGCTGAGCGTGCGCCGGAACGCCTCCTCCTCGGCATACGCGACCTGGCTGATCCGGCTGAAGTCGGTCTCGAGCTCGGGGTAGGACGCCTTCATCCGCTCCATGCTGACCGGCAGCAGGTGGTCGAGGGTGGGCGCGTCGACGCCGAGCAGGCGCATCGAGCGCACCGCGCGTCGCAGGAGGCGGCGCAGCACGTAGCCACGGCCCTCGTTGCCCGGCGTGACCCCGTCGCCGATGAGCATGAGCGAGGAGCGGACGTGGTCGGCGACCACCCGGAAGCGGACGTCGTCCTCGTGGTCGGAGCCGTAGCGTCGACCACTCAGGTCCTCTGCGGCCGCGATGACCGGGAAGACCTCGTCGGTCTCGTAGATGTTGTCGACGCCCTGGAGCAGGAACGCGACGCGCTCGAGTCCCATGCCGGTGTCGATGTTGCGCTTGGGCAGGTCTCCGACGATGTCGAAGTCCTCCTTGGACCGGACGTTCTCGAGCTCGTACTGCATGAAGACGAGGTTCCAAAACTCGAGGTAGCGGTCACCCGCCTCCCAGTCGCCGTCGGCGCCGAACTCGCGGCCACGGTCGAGCAGGATCTCGGAGCAGGGGCCGCCGGGGCCGGCGACGCCCATGTTCCAGTAGTTGTCCTTGCGCCCGAGCCGGACGATGCGGTCGTCGGACAGGCCCGCGACCTTCTTCCAGATCGCGATCGCCTCGTCGTCCTCGTGGTAGACGGACGCGTACAGGTCCTTCTCGTCGAAGCCGAGTCCGCCCTCGGACTGGCTGCGCGTGATGAGCTCCCAGGCGAGCTGGATGGCGCCTTCCTTGAAGTAGTCGCCGAAGCTGAAGTTGCCGTTCATCTGGAAGAACGTGCCGTGGCGGGTCGTCTTGCCGACCTCCTCGATGTCGAGGGTCCGCACGCACTTCTGCACGCTCGTGGCGCGCGAGAACTGCGGGGTCTCCTGACCGAGGAAGTACGGCTTGAACGGGACCATGCCGGCGTTGACGAACAGCAGGTTCGGGTCCTCGTGCACGAGCGGCGCGCTCGGCACGACGGTGTGGCCGCGGCTGCCGAAGTAGGAGAGCCAGCGACGCCTGATCTCAGCGGTTTCCATGATGTGTCCTTGGGGTCGACGGGTGTGGTCTGCGGGAGCCCGTCCCAGGTGCGGCTTTGCGCGGGCGGACGGGCAGGCGGGGCGGGGTCAGCCCAGCGCCTCAGTGGGCGCGGCTGACCCCCGGGGAGCTCGCCTCGCCGGCTGCAGGCCGACACGGGTCGGCCTGGGTCCCTTCTGGGCCACGTTCATCGTCCTTCGGTCGTCGGCGCACGCTCGCGCCGAGGTTCTTCAACCCTAACGGACCGCGTGAACCTCGTCCCAACGCCAGACCGCTCACCCGCGTATGCCGTAGGGCCGGCTCCCGTGCGGGAGCCGGCCCTACGGCATACGTCGTCTGGCTACGACGACCGTCGGCGACGTGCTGTCGCTGTCAGGCCGGGACCTCGGCGACGAGGTCGGTCTTGACCTCCGGGAAGTGGCAGGCCTGCAGGTGCACGCCGCCCTCGCGGAAGGTCCTGGTCGCCACGTCGGCGGTGGCGGAGACGAGCGCCGGTTCCTGGGTGGCGCAGATGTCCTGCGCCTTCCAGCACCGGGTGCGGAAGCGGCAGCCGCTCGGCGGGTCGATCGGGCTCGGCACGTCGCCGACGAGGCGGATGCGCTCCTTGGGGGCGATGCCGCGAGCGACGTTGATGTCGGGCGCCGCCGAGAGCAGGGCCTGCGTGTACGGGTGCTCAGGGGCCTCGTAGATCTTCTTCTTGTCGCCGTACTCGACAATCTTGCCGAGGTACATGACCGCGACCTGGTCGCAGAAGTGGCGCACGACGCCGAGGTCGTGGGCGACGAAGACGAAGGCGAGGTCGAGCTCGTTGCGCAGCTTGGCGAGGAGGTTCATCACCTGCGCCTGGATGGAGACATCGAGGGCCGAGACCGGCTCGTCCGCCACGATGAGCTTCGGCTCCACGGCGAGCGCTCGGGCGATGCCGATGCGCTGGCGCTGCCCACCCGAGAACTCCGACGGGTAGCGGTTGATGTGCTCCGGGTTGAGGCCCACGAGCTCGAGCAGCTCCTGCACCCGGGCCTTCTCCTTGCCCTTGTGCAGGCCGTGCACGCGCAGCGGCGTGCTCAGGATCGAGCCCACCGTGTGGCGCGGGTTGAGGGAGGAGTACGGGTCCTGGAAGATCATCTGCACGTCACGACGGATGCCGCGCAGCTCGTGCTCCTTCAGGTGCGAGATGTCGCGACCCTCGAACTCGATGGTGCCACCGGTGGGCTCGTCGAGACGCGTCACCAGCCGGGACGTCGTCGACTTGCCGCACCCCGACTCCCCGACGAGGCCGAGCGTCTGGCCCTGCTTGATGCTGAAGCTGATGCCGTCGACGGCCTTGACCGTCGCCCGGACCATCCTGAGGCCCTGGACCTCGCGGAAGGGGAAGTGGCGCTGGAGGTCGGTGACCTTGAGCAGCGTCTGGTCGCTCATCGGACTCCCTCGTCGTTCTGCAGCGTGGCCACGGGATCGGTCAGGTGGCAACGGAGCTCGCGGTTGACCAGCCCCGGGGTCGGCCGCCACTCGGGCAGCTCGGTGAAGCAACGGTCGCCCTCGACCTGCGTCTTGAACTCGCACCGGGGGTTGAACGAGCAGCCCGAGGGCAGGTTGAGCAGGCTGGGCGGCGTGCCCTTGATGGCCTTGAGCTCGGCGAGGTCCTCGCTGTGCGAGGGCATCGACTGGAGCAGGCCGTAGGTGTAGGGCATCGACGGCTGGGCGAGCACGCTCTTGGCGTCGCCCTTCTCGACCCCGCGACCGGCATACATCACGAGGATGTCATCGGCGGTCTCGGCCACGACCGCGAGGTCGTGCGTGATGAGGATGACCGCGGACCCGAACTCCTTCTGGAGGTCGTTGACGAGGTCGAGGATCTGCGCCTGCACGGTGACGTCGAGCGCGGTCGTCGGCTCGTCGGCGATGAGCAGCTTGGGGTTGTTGACCAGGCCGAGGGCGATCATGGCGCGCTGGCGCATACCGCCCGAGAACTCGTGCGGGTACTGGCTGGCCCGGCGCTTCGGGTTGGGGATGCCGACGAGGTCGAGCATCTCGACGGCCCGCTTGAGCGCGACCTGCTTGCTCACCTGGTGGTGGGCGCGGTAGGCCTCCGCGATCTGGTTGCCGACCTTGTGGAACGGGTGCAGCGAGCTCTGCGGGTCCTGGAAGACCATGGCCGCCTTGGTGCTGCGGATCTTCTGGAAGGTGGCCGCGGGGGCGCCGACGAGCTCCAGCCCGTCGAGCTTGATGCTGCCGGTGATCTGCGTCCGCTTCGGGTTGTGCAGCCCGAGCACAGCCATGCTGCTCACGGACTTGCCGGAGCCGGACTCACCGACGATGGCCAGGGTGCGCCCGAGGCGGGCCTGGTAGCTCAGGTTGGAGACGGCCCGGACGACGCCCTCCTCCGTCGGGAAGGCCACCGACAGGTCGCTGACCTCGAGGACGACGTCGCCCGGGTCGCGAGCCTCGGCGCCCTGGGTGGAGACGGTGCTGGCGGTGACGGTCACGAAAGCCTCACTCGCGGGTCGATGAAGGAGTATGCGATGTCGACGACGAGGTTCATGATGACCACGACCACGGCGCCGATGAGAACCGTCCCCATGATGACCGGGAGGTCGTCGGCCCGGAGCGCGGCGAGACCACGGCGGCCGATCCCGTCGACACCGAAGATCTGCTCGGTGATCAGCGTGCCGGTCAGCAGCGCGGCGATGTCGAGGCCCAGGATCGTCGCGATCGGGCTCATCGCGGCGCGGAAGCCGTGCTTGAACAGGACGGTGCGCTCACTGATGCCCTTGGACCGGGCGGTACGGATGTAGTCCATCGACAGCGTCTCGATCATCGAGTTGCGCGTGTAGCGCACGTACGAGGCGGACGTCACGAAGCCGAGGATCAGGGCCGGCGCGAGCATCCCCATGAAGTAGGGGCCCACCCCCGCCGACATCGCCGAGTACTGCGGCAGGACGTTCCACAGGATGACCGGGTAGAGCGCGACGAGAAGCGCGAGGACGTAGTACGGGATGGCGCCGAGCACCTGCGAGGCGCCGACGACGGAGCGGTCCGTCGAGGAGCCACGCCGCACGGCGGCGAAGATCCCGACCGTCACCCCGATGATGACAAAGACGACCGCGGCCATCAGCGCGAGGACCACGGTGTTCGGGAAGCGTGAGAAGAGCTCGTCGTTGACGGAACGACGAGTCACGAAGGAGAACCCCAGGCAGGGCGCGTTGCACTGGACCGTGTCGCCCGCATAGACGAACTCGCGCCCGACGAACAGGCCCTTGAAGTAGTCGAAGAACTGCTGCGTCAGCGGCTTGTCGAGCCCGAGGCTCGCCGTGATGGCCGCGAGCCGGTCCGCGTTGCAGTGGCTTTCGGGGCACATGGCCAGCGCCGGGTCGGACGGGCCTGCGAAGAAGATCAGGAACGTCGAGACGAGGGTGGCCAGGATGACGCTCAGGGCGAGAGCCAACCGCCTGAGGATGTAGGTGAGCACGGTTTGCCTTCCAAACGGGGTGGGCGCCGGTGGTGGGCGGCCCGGGAGTCCCGGGCCACCCACCACGGCTGTCGATCAGATCCTGCCCTCCGGGAGGAGGGCTGTCACTGCCGAGTTACTGGTCGAGCCAGACGTCGTTGAGGTCGGGCATGCCCTTGTTCGGGTTGTTGTGGACGTTGTGGACCTTCGTGCCGAAGACCGAGTTGCCCTTGTCGTTGTTGTCGGGGATGGCCAGGAGGTAGGTCTCCGTGAGCCACTTGTCCATCTTGCCCCACTCCGGCCCCTGATCGGTGATCGAGAGCTGCTGGATGCGCTTGATCTCGGCGTCGATCTTGGCGTCGGAGAAGTTGCCGAAGGTCGTGCCGCCCTGCGACAGCGCGATGGTGCCGAAGGTGGGCGGGATGATGGAGTCGGCGGACGGCCAGTCGAAGCACCACCCACGCGGCGACTGGAGCATGTTGTACTTGCCGTTGGGCTTGCCGATGAGCTTGCGGCGCTCCTTGTTCGGCACACCGAGGTCCGTGACCTTGAAGCCGGCCTTCTCGAGCGCCTGCTTGCGGACCTGGTTCACCTTCTGCGCGGTGTCGTCGTCGTTCGTGTAGTAGTAGGTGAGCTCGAAGGGCTTGCTCGCGCCGTAGCCGGCGTCGGCCAGCATCTTCTTGGCCATCTCCGGGTTGCCGTCGCCCTGGCCGTTCATCTTGACGCCGGGAGCGGCCTCGGCCGTGTAGTCGAGGTGGCCGGGGATCTGCGGCGGGATGATCGTGCTGGCGGGCGAGAACGAGTGCGTCGTCTCACCGCCGGCCTTGTGGATGGAGTCGAACGGCCACGCCACGGCGATCGCCTTGCGGATCGGCAGCGGGATCTTGGTCGCGTCGAGGTTGACCATGAGCACGCACGAGGACGGGCCCTCCTCGAACTGGGCCTTCTTCTCGCCCTCGATCTGCGGGATGAGCGAGGAGTCGATCGGGTCCCAGTTGAGGCTCGTGGCGTCGTCGCCGTTGGAGGCGAGGATGGCCGTCTGCGTCTTGATGGTGTCGACGCCCCACTTGAAGTGGAAGCCGTCCGGGTAGTTGTGGCGCGCCGGGTCCGTAGCCGGGTCCCAGTTGGGGTTGCGCTTGAGGACGAGCTCGGTGCCGGGGGTGTACTTGTCGAACATGTACGGGCCGGTGGCGAGCGGGTGCAGCTGGTAGTCGGCCTTCTTGTCCTTCGCCTCGGGGATCGGCGTGAACTGGTTGAAGGAGACGAAGTAGGGCAGCGTCTCGAAGCGCTTCTCGAGGTGGAAGACGACGGTCTTGTCGTCGGGGGCCTCGACACCCTTCCAGTTCTTGTCACCCTTGTAGGGGCCCTGGTAGTCGGCGCCACCCTTGAAGAACTCACGCTGGTACGTCGGGCCGTTCGCGGCGAGGTCGGGGTCGAACGAGCGCTTGGCGGCGAAGACGATGTCCGCGGCCTTGACCGGGGTGCCGTCCTCGTACTTGATCCCGTCCTTGAGCGTGAAGGTCCACGTCAGGCCGTCCGAGGAGGCCTTGCCGAGGTCGGTCGCGAGGTCCGGGACGAGCACCTGCTTGCCGTCGCGCGAGACGTACGTCGTCAGGGCCCGGTGCGTCAGCGAGAAGATGACGGCCGTGTCCTGGTAGAACTGGTCGCTCGGGTCCATGTTGGCCGGCGTCGAGGTGTAGGGCACCGTGAGGATGCCACCCTTCTTCGCACCGGGGATCTCCGGGGCGGGGCCCTTGGCGTTCGGGTCGAGGGCCGCACCGGCCGTGTCGACCTTGCCGCCGTTGCCGTTGGCGCCACCGGACGTGCCGTTGTTGGCGGCCGGTGCACCACAGGCCGCGACGAAGCCGAGGGAAGCCGCGGCTCCCACGGTCAGGACTTTGGTCCAGCGCATATGTTGTTTGCTCCCTTGTGCTTGTCCCGACGTTTTGCCGGGAACATCTGGTGACCGCGACCCGGTGGGGTCAGCGGCGGCTGGTGGGGTCGAACGCGTCGCGGATCGAGTCGCCGAGCAGGCTGAGGGCCAGCACGAGCAGCGACAGGCCGATGACCGAGGGCCAGAGCCACAGCGGATACGTCGAGAAGAGGTTCTGCGCGTCGGCGATGGTGCGGCCCCAGGAGGCCGTCGGCTCGACCAAACCGGCGCCGAGGTAGCTCAGCGTGGCCTCGTAGGTGATGTAGGCGGGAACCGCGATCGAGGCGGAAACGATGATCGGGCCGACGAGGTTGGGCAGGATCTCCCGGAAGAGGATCGAGCGGGTCGGGACGCCGATGGCGCGTGCGGCCTGGACGAACTCCCGCTCGCGCAGGCTCTTGACCTCACCGCGCACTAGGCGCGCCAGGCCCATCCAGCCGAAGACGAAGAGGATGACGATGAGCACGATGAACCGGATGCGTGACGTCTCGTCGGCAGTGAGGTCGCCGCCAACCGCCAGGCTCTTCTCCATGATCGGGACGATGGCGAGCACGAGCAGCAGGATGGGCAGCGACAGGAAGAAGTCGATGACCCACGAGACGATCTTGTCTGCGACGCCACCGAGGTAACCGGCGACGAGACCGAGGGTCACGCCGATGATCGTCGAGGCGGCCGCAGCCATGAAGCCGATGATGAGCGAGGGACGGGCGCCGATGGCCCAGCGCGCGAAGAGGTCGCGTCCCAGGCGCGGCTCGACCCCGAGCCAGTGCGACGCGCTCATGCCCACCGTCGGCAGCCCGTTGAGGTCGACGAGCTCGGTGTGCGTCGTGTACGGGTCGGCCTTGGCGCCCGTGATCGGGTCGACCGCCTGGAGGGAGTAGAGGAACGGCGCGAAGATCGCCACCAGGATGAAGAAGAGGATGATCGCGAAGCAGATGATGGCGACCTTGTCCTTCTTGAGCCGGGCCCAGGCCACCTGACCGGGCGAGCGTCCGGTGCGCACATCCACGTGCTTACGAACTGGCGTCGAAGGCTCCCCCTCGGATTCCTCGGTCAGCACTGCGGCTGAGGGCTCCGGCATAGCGTTCAACGCGTTGTCTCCATCCTTGTGAGATCACATCCGACCCGGGGTTGCGTCACCGGGACATCCTCGGGGGCCGCACCAGATGATCCGGGTGCAGCCCTGCCGGGACGACGTGAGCCTGCCACACGGATCCGCGCTGTCCAAGCATCGAGACGTGCATGGATGACAAATCGTTACCGACCGCTCGCGACGCCGCACAACGTCCGTCCATGCTTGACAAGCCCGCAACAATCCCCGGCCCTACGCCCGCGAGCGCCTTGCCCCGTCAAGGCCGGGGCGTGCGTCCCAGCCGTCCGGCGAGCCACTCCCAGCGTGCTCGGAGACGTTCCTCGAAGCCGCGGTTCGTCGGCCGGTAGTAGCTGACGGCGTCGTGCAGGTCGTCCGGCAGGTACTGCTGCGCGGCGACCCCGTCGGGCTCGTCGTGGGCGTAGACGTAGCCCTTGCCGTGGCCGAGGCGCTCGGCCCCGGCGTAACCGCTACCCCGCAGGTGGGCCGGGACGACGCCGCCGCGACCTGCGCGGACGTCGGCGATCGCCTCGTTGATCCCCAGGTATGCCGCGTTGGACTTGGGTGCCATGGCGTTGTGCACGACCGCCTGCGCAAGGATGATCCGCGCCTCCGGCATGCCGATCTGGGCGACGGCGTGCATCGCGGCCACCGCCGTCTGCAGCGCCGTGGGGTCGCCCATCCCGACGTCCTCGCTCGCGGAGATGACGATGCGGCGCGCGATGAAGCGAGGGTCCTCCCCCGCCTCGAGCATTCTGGCGAGGTAGTGCAGGGCGGCGTCGACGTCGCTGCCGCGCATCGACTTGATGAGCGCACTCGCGACGTCGTAGTGCTGGTCGCCGGCGCGGTCGTAGCGGACGGCGGCCTGGGCCACGGCCTGCTCGACGTGGGCCAGCGTGATCTCGACGGGGTCGTCGGAGAGACGTCCCGCGGGCTGGGCGTCGAGCGCGACACCCGCGGCGGCCTCGAGCGAGGTCAGGGCGCGCCGGGCGTCACCACCGGCGATGCGGACGAGGTGCTCGGTGGCGTCGGCGGCCAGGGTGTGCTCGCCGTCGAAGCCCCGTTCGTCCGTGAGGGCGGCGGCCAGCAGCTCGCCGATCTCGTTGTCGGACAAGGACTCCAGTGTGACGAGCACCGAGCGCGAGAGCAGGGGGGAGATGATGCTGAAGGACGGGTTCTCGGTCGTGGCCGCGACGAGGATGACGGTCCGGTTCTCGACGCCCGGGAGCAGGGCGTCCTGCTGGGCCTTGGTGAACCGGTGGATCTCGTCGAGGAAGAGCACGGTCTGGCGCGAGTAGAGGTCGCGCTCACGGACGGCCGAGTCCATCACCGAGCGGACGTCCTTGACCCCAGCCGTGACGGCGGACAGCTCGACGAAACGACGTTCCGCGGCTGTCGCGACGAGGTGGGCGAGCGTCGTCTTGCCGGTGCCGGGCGGTCCCCAGAGGATGGCGGACAGGGGGCCGGCCGCGCCGCCCGATCCCTCGATGAGGCGCCGCAACGGGCTCCCGGGTCGCAGCACCTTCGCCTGCCCACGCACCTCGTCGAGGGAACGCGGGCGCATGCGAACGGCGAGCGGGGCGACTCCGGCCGAGGCCGGCTGTTCACCGCGGTCGGCTGCGGAGGCAGCACCGAAGAGGTCCTCCGTACTGTTCGACATCACTGTGGAAGGCTATCCGCGTGCATAACCCATCACCCGCGGGCCCTGCGCCGCGTACCCGTCTGGCCCGGCTCGGCGGTCTCATCGCGCGCCACCCTCGCCGCTGGGTGGCGGCCTGGGCCGTCGTCGCGATCGCCTGCTTCGCCGTCGCGGTCGGCGGGGTCACCGGCGAGTCCCTCTTCGAGCGACTGCACTCCGGCGCCCCGACCGTCGAGTCGGAGTCCTCGCGCGCCCAGGACGTCATCGCCCAGAGTCAGCCCGCGCTCGAGACGCTGACGATGCAGGTGACCGGTGCCGACCTGACGGATACGGCGGCGGTGGACAAGGGCGCGGCGGCGACACGCGAGATCGCCCGCGTGCCGGGAGTCAAGAACGTGCGGTCACCACTGCTGTCGCCGCGTGGTCTCTCGGACCCTTCGGTCGCGCCGCTCCTCAAGGGTGGGAGCCCGGCCGCGGGAGGGTTCGTCACGGTCGTCGACTTCGAGCCCGGTCTCTCCAAGGCCGCCCAGACCGACGCCGAGTCGCAGGCCGAGCAGCGGATGCTCGCGGTCCCCTCGGCCATGGGCGCCCAGGGCTCGGTCGGCAGCTCGAGCAAGGTGGTCAAGGCGATCACGAGCACCGTCGAACGGGACCTGCTGCGCGGTGAGGGCATCGCCCTGCCGCTCACCTTTCTCGTGATGTTCTTCGTCTTCGGCGGCTTCGTCGCGGCGGGTATGCCGATCGTCGGGGCGGTCGTGGCCATCGGCGGAGCCCTGCTGTCGCTCTTCGGTTTCTCTCACGCGGTCGAGCTCGACGCGACCGTCGTCAACATCGTGACCCTGCTCGGCCTGGGGCTCTCGATCGACTACGGCCTGCTCACGGTGAGCCGGTTCCGCGAGGAGCTCGGCCACCGGCAGCACCGGGTGCCCACCCGCGAGGAGATCGCCCACGCCGCCGAGCGGACCGTGGCCACGGCGGGCCGCACCGTCCTCTTCTCCGGGCTCACGGTCGCGATCGCCCTCGGTGGCCTGCTCGTCTTCCAGGCCTCCATCATGCGTGCCATCGGCGTGGCCGGAGTCAGCGTCGTCCTCGTCGCGATGGTCGTCGCCATCACCCTCGTGCCGGCCCTCTGCGTCATCGGCGCAAAACGGTTGTCCCGCAAGGCGGTCGAGCAAACCGCTGACGTCGGCCTGTTCTCCAGCCTTGCCGCCGGGGTGCAGCGCCGGCCGGTATCCGTCATCCTCGCGGTCGTGGCCGTGCTCGTGACGCTGGCCCTGCCGACCCTGTCGATGAAGCTGACGTCCTCGGGCACCGAGCTGCTCCCGAAGGACGCGCCGCAGCGCGTCTTCTTCGAGCAGCTCGCGCGGGACTACCCCGCGCTCTCCGCCCCCGAGGTGACCGTCGTCGCCGGCTCGGCGGACACTGCCGCCGTCACCGCGTGGGCCCAGCAGTTCCGAAACCGCCCGGGGGTCGAGGGAATCGACGTCCAGCCCCTCGGCGCCGACCACCAGCGGGCCAACATCCGCGTCGCCGGAGGACCGACCTCGGACGAGGCCCAGGACCTCGTGACGGCGATCCGCGCCACGAACGCGCCCTTCGAGACCCTGACCACCGGGCAGGCGGCGGGCCAGATCGACTTCCTCGACTCCATGTCGGCCCGGGCGCCGTATGCCGTGGCCCTCGTCGTGCTCGGCACGTTCGTCCTGCTCTTCCTGATGACCGGCTCGGTCATCCTGCCGGTCAAGGCCCTGCTGCTCAACGTGATCTCTCTCGGGGCCGCCCTCGGCGTCGTCGTGTGGATCTTCCAGGACGGCCATCTCCAGGGGCTGCTGGGGTTCACGTCGGTCGGGGCCGTCGAGTCGCTCGTCCCCTTCCTCGTGCTGGCCTTCGGTTTCGGCCTGTCGATGGACTACGAGGTCTTCCTGCTCTCGCGGATCGTCGAGTTCCACCGGCACGGCGCCGAGAGCGACCGCGCGGTCTCCCTCGGCCTCCAGCGCACGGGTCGCATCATCACCTCGGCGGCTCTGCTCATCATCATCGTCTTCGCGGGTTTCGTCGCCGGCGACATCCTCATCATCAAGGAGATGGGCCTGGCGCTCGTGGCCGCCGTCGCCATCGACGCGACGCTGGTCCGCATGCTGCTGGTCCCGGCGACGATGACCGTGCTCGGTCGCTGGAACTGGTGGGCGCCGGCGCCGCTGCGGCGCCTCCACGACCGGTTCGGGATCACCGAGTGACGCAGGTCGTCACCGGGCACGGACTCGACGACCTGCTGACGGCCACCGGCCGGCACCCCTTCGTCCGGTGTGAGGTGACCGACGACCTCGCCGCGACGTGGTGGAGCTCGTCCGACGCCGTCGCGTTCCAGCGCACCCGCAAGGCGGTGCGCCGCACCGTCAACGTCCTCGGTGGCGACGACGGGGTCACGGAGCTGCTCGACCACCTGCCGGAGATCGCGGCGATCGTCTCCCCCGGGCGCCGGGCGTTCTCGGTCAGCGTGCCCCAGCACCTGGAGCCCCGGCTGCGGGAGCGCTACCGCGTGCTGGACGGCGGCGACTGGGAGTGGTTCCACACCACCACGGCCCCAGCCCGGCACCCTTCGCACGAAAGGGTGCTCGCCCTCGACGACGTCGCCCGCGCCACCGAGGTGCGGGCGTTCCTCGAGGCGCGCTCCCCCACGGCCGACACCGAGCCGGGACAGGGCGAGCGCTGGTTCGCCGTCGAGGACCCAGACGGCTCGCTGTCCGCCGTCGCCGCCTGGGGCACCACCCGCGGCGGCGCGCCGCACCTGTCGTCGGTCGCCGTCGACACCCGGCTGCGCGGACAGGGGCTCGGCCGCACGATCGTCGGCGCCGTCACGCGGCGCGCGGTCGCCGAGGCCGGGGTCTGCACCCTCGGGATGTACTCGCACAACGAGGTGGCCCGCAGCCTCTACCTTTCGCTGGGCTATGACCGGCTCTGCGCGTGGTCGAGCCGCCCGGTCGTCATCGACCTCTGACCGGCACCGCCTGACGGGGCCTCTCAGGCGAAGTCCGCTGCCACGACCGTCCGGTCGGCCTCCTGCACCAGGACCACCCAGTTACCCGAGTTGTCGCGGCATACGGCCTCGGTGCCGTAGGGCCTGGCCGAGGGGGGCTGGAGGAACTCGACGCCCTTCGCGGTCAGCTCGGCATACGTCTTCTCGCAGTCGTCGACGGAGAGCCCGAGACCGTTGAGGCCGCCGGCGTCGAGGGCCCGGCGCATCGCGGTGACGAGCTCGTCCGGGAACGGCGGCCCGGGGATCGCGAGGCTGACCTGGAGCTCGGGCTGGTTGGGGTGGACGACGGTGCACCAGCGGTAGCCGTCGCCGAGGGTGATGTCGTCCTTCTCCTCGAACCCGAGGACGTCGACGTAGAAGCGCTTCGACTCGTCGACGTCCTTGACGAAGACGCTGACGATGGAGATGTTCGTGATCATGGGTCCACGCTAGGGCGCGTCCCGGTCGGGCCGCTTCTCCTCCGTTGCGGAGCGCTCGGCCAGACCCCACATGAAGAGGACGCAACCTGGGATGTGCGGCGCACCCGTTTCGGCGTACCGGGCCTGGAAGCTGCTCGGGCTCTCCCCGACGACCGCACGGAAGCGGCTGCTGAACGACCCGAGGCTCGTGAAGCCGACCGCATGACAGACCTCGGTGACGGTGAGATTGGTCGAGCGCAACAGGTCCTGCGCCCGCTCGATCCGCCGCATCGACACGTACTCGACGGGCGTGACCCCGTACGTCGCCCGGAAGAGGCGCAGGAAGTGGAACTTCGACAGCCGGGCCTCGGCGGCGAGCGCCTCGAGGTCGAGCGGCTGGGCGAAGTCACGGTCTGCGACGTCGCGGGCACGGCGCAGGTGGACGAGCACGTCGTCCGGTGCGCGCACGCTTCGCTCCGCCACGACCCCATCCTGCCCGAGCGGTCCCCGTCGTGGACCGGTCACCAGCGTGCGTATGCCGTCCGCCCGGCTCGCGCACCCGGCATACCTTCCCCGCCCCGGCGGACTTGTGACGGTCCCGCGGCCTGCCCGAACCCGCCACATCCCCGCCCCGGCGGACTTGTGACGGTCCCGCGGCCTGCCCGAACCGCCACATCCCCGCCCCGGCGGAGTTGTGGTGGCGCGGTTCGGCGTGGTTCGGCTGCGCGTCACCGGACCCGAGACACGGCTTGACGAGCCTTCGGGCTCAGCTCTGCTTCGGGCTGACCTCGGGTGCGCCCTGTGGGGCGGGGGCCGACCCGGCCGGCTTCGCGTCGACGCCGGCCTCCTTGCGCTGCTCGGGCGTGATCGGCGCCGGAGCGGCGGTCAGCGGGTCGTAGCCGCCACCGGACTTCGGGAACGCGATGACGTCGCGGATCGAGTCGGTGTGCGCGAGGAGAGAGACGATGCGGTCCCAGCCGAAGGCGATGCCGCCGTGCGGCGGGGCGCCGAAGGCGAAGGCCTCGAGGAGGAAGCCGAACTTCTCCTGGGCCTCCTCCTGCGAGATCCCCATGACCCGGAAGACCCGCTCCTGCACGTCGCGGCGGTGGATTCGGATCGAGCCGCCGCCGATCTCGTTGCCGTTGCAGACGATGTCGTACGCGTACGCGAGCGCCGAGCCGGGGTCGCTGTCGAAGGTGTCCTCGAACTCCTTCTTCGGTGACGTGAAGGCGTGGTGCACGGCGGTCCAGGCGCTGTAGCCGAGGGCGACGTCGCCCGAGGCCGTCGCGTCGGCGGCCGGCTCGAAGAGCGGCGCGTCGAGGACCCAGAGGAAGCTCCACGCGTCCTCGTCGATGAGACCGCAGCGCTTGCCGATCTCGAGGCGGGCAGCGCCGAGCAGCGCCCGGGACGCCTTGGCGGCACCGGCGGCGAAGAAGATGCAGTCGCCGGGCTTCGCGCCGACGTGTGCGGCGAGGCCGGCCCGCTCGGCGTCGGTGAGGTTCTTGGCGACCGGGCCGCCGAGCTCACCGTCCTCCTGGACGAGGACGTAGGCGAGGCCGCGGGCGCCGCGCTGCTTGGCCCACTCCTGCCAGGCGTCGAGCTGCTTGCGGGGTTGGCTCGCGCCGCCGGGCATGACGACCGCGCCGACGTAGTCGGACTGGAAGACGCGGAAGGTGGTGTCCTTGAAGAAGTCGGTGCACTCGACGAGCTCGTTGCCGAAGCGCAGGTCGGGCTTGTCGGAGCCGTAGCGGGCCATCGCGTCGGCGTAGGTCATCCGCGGGAACGGCGCCTCGAGCTCGACACCGATGAGGCGCCACAACGCGGCGATGATCGCCTCGCCGAGCTCCATGACGTCGTCCTGGTCGACGAAGCTCATCTCGACGTCGAGCTGCGTGAACTCCGGCTGGCGGTCGGCGCGGAAGTCCTCGTCGCGGTAGCAGCGGGCGATCTGGTAGTAGCGCTCCATGCCGGCCACCATGAGCAGCTGCTTGAACAGCTGCGGGCTCTGCGGCAGGGCGTACCACGACCCGGGCGCCAGGCGCGCCGGCACGAGGAAGTCGCGGGCGCCCTCCGGGGTCGAGCGGGTCAGCGTCGGCGTCTCGATCTCGACGAAGTCGCGGGCGCCGAGGACCTCTCGGGCCGCGGCGTTGACGCGCGAGCGCAGTCGGATCGCGGCACCGGCCGAGCTCGCCCCGGGACGACGCAGGTCGAGGTAGCGGTGCTTGAGGCGGGCTTCCTCGCCGACGGTGACCCGCTCGTCGATCTGGAAGGGCAGCGGCGCCGCGGGGTTGAGGACCTCGAGGTCGCTGACGATGACCTCGATCTCGCCGGTCGGCAGGTCCGGGTTGGCGTTGCCCTCGGGGCGCTCGCGCACCTCGCCGGTGACCTTGACGCAGAATTCGTTGCGCACGTCGTGGGCGCCACCCTGGGCGAGCACCTCGTCGCGCGCGACGACCTGGGCGACACCCGAGGCGTCGCGCAGGTCGAGGAAGGCGACCCCGCCGTGGTCTCGACGCCGCGCCACCCAACCGGTGAGGGTGACGGTCTGGCCTGCGTGGTCGGCACGGAGAGTGCCGGCCTCGTGAGTGCGGAGCACGGAGGGTCCTTCCGGGACAGGGTTCGGGCGGCACGGCGGCCACCACCAGGGCTGAGCAGTGGACGAGCACGGCACCCGCGCCGCAGGGCGGCGGCGAGCACCGAGGACCAATCCTAGACCGGTTGCGCCCCTCGGCCCTTCGCCCTGCGCACTCCACCCCACAGCCAGACCTCGACGGCGGCCGAGGTCTCGCTGTCCCTCCGTGATCAGAGGCTGCGGTCCTCGTGGTGCCAACCACTCTCGAAGTTGAACCACAACGCGTGGATGTGACCGTCACCCGTSCGGAAAAGGTTGTGCTGCTCSGCCAGGTTTCGGGCTTCGTGCGTGAACGTGTAGCCGAATGGGTCACCGACCGAGGCCGGGGCCCCCAGCATCGCCGTGCGGTCCTCGTGGTGCCAACCACTCTCGAAGTTGAACCACAACGCGTGGATGTGACCGTCACCCGTCCGGAARAGGTTGTGCTGCTCCGCGAGGTTCCGGGCTTCGTGCGTGAACGTGTAGCCGAACGGGTCACTCACCGCCGGAGGCGCCCCGAGCATCGCCGTGCGATCCTCATGGTGCCAACCACTCTCGAAGTTGAACCACAACGCGTGGATGTGACCGTCGCCAGTGCGGAAGAGGTTGTGCTGCTCCGCCAGGTTGCGCCCCTCGTGCGTGAACGTGTAGCCGAACGGGTCACCGACCGAGGCCGGGGCCCCCAGCATCGCCGTGCGATCCTCATGGTGCCAACCACTCTCGAAGTTGAACCACAACGCGTGGATGTGACCATCACCCGTGCGGAACAGGTTGTGCTGCTCCGCCAGGTTGCGCCCCTCGTGCGTGAAGGTGTAGCCGAACGGGTCACCGACCGAGGCCGGGGCCCCCAGCATCGCCGTGCGATCCTCATGGTGCCAACCACTCTCGAAGTTGAACCACAACGCGTGGGTGTGACCGTCGCCCGTCCGGAAAAGGTTGTGCTGCTCCGCGAGGTTCCGCCTCTCGTGCGTGAAGGTGTAGCCGATCGGGTCACTCACCGCCGGAGGTGCCCCGAGCATCGCCGTGCGATCCTCATGGTGCCAACCACTCTCGAAGTTGAACCACAACGCGTGGATGTGACCATCACCCGTGCGGAACAGGTTGTGCTGCTCCGCCAGGTTGCGCGCCTCGTGCGTGAACGCGTACGCCGTCGGGTCCGCGACCGCCGGTGGGGCCGTCATCAACGGTCCGATGCGGTTGCGGATGACCTGCCGGCAGACGGCGCAGAACGGGACGCTGAGCGCGCGCATCTTGCAGTTGTACTCGGGCCTGAAGGCTCCGCAGTGGAAGTAGTGCGACCCCTCGAAGAGGCCGACGGTCCCCGAGGGCACGGGGCTCGGGCGGGAGTCGACCGTGCTGCAGTCGGGGTTGCTCATCGTCGGGAGCGCGGTCGTCGCAGCCACGGCCCAGCCCCACTTCAGGGTGGCCCGGTCCGTGTTGATCGTGACGTTGGGCTCCGTGGGTTCGGTCGCGGGGTGGTGGTCGTGACCGGTCTCGGCGCCACCGGCGTAGTAGGGGTACTCGTCGGCCAGCCCGTATGCGGTGTGGCCGATCTCGTGGATCGCGATCTCCGTCGCCCCACCCGCGAGCGAGTAGGTGCCGACGGAGCCACCGCTGCCGCCGTAGATGGTCGAGTTCACCACCACGATGGCCACCGAGAACTCGGGGACCTGCGCAGCCGCTGTGACGAGCACCGTCGTGTTGTTGCAGATCAACAGCCGGCGGATGCCGTTGCCGCCGAAGCTGGAGTCGAAGTAGGTCCGTGCCGTGGCGCCGGTCCCGCCGCCGCTGACCGGGTCGTCGGCACCCGAGTCGGTGGAGGCGACGTTGACACGCCAGATGTTGATGGCCGGCACGAGCGCGTCGTAGGGCGGTGTCGCGAGCAGGGCCGTCACGAAGGCGGCGCACGCGTTGTTGAAGTCGGTCTGCTGGGCGGCGGTGAACCCGTCGGCCAGCAGCACGATCGAGAAGGCCCGGTTGCGCGGGGCGGCGCCGGAGATCTGGGTGGCGCCCTGGACGGTCCCGTCTGAGGTCGTCATGATCGTCACCGCTTCCCGTGGAGCGGGAAGCTGCCGAGCTCGAGGTCGTCCGCCCCGACCCCCTGGCCCGGCGCGAGGTCGCGGTCGGTGCGAGCCCTGCCCGCCCTCATGACCGCCACGCGCACGGCCTCGTCGTCGGCGGGGACCACGACGGTGAACGCGCCCTGCGCCGCAGCGTCGACGCGGGTGATCGCCTCCTCGTGGTCCTCGGGGAAGACCTCCGCACTCTGCTGGAAGGCGCCGCGGACCGGCACCCTGGCCAGCACGGTCCCGGCGACGCTCCTGCTCTCGACGAAGTGGTCGGCCGGCTCTTCGGTCGGAGCGGGGCGCGGGATGTCGACGTCGACCGGGGTCTGCGAGATGAGTCGCACCGTGTCCCCGTCGTACTCGAAGATCAGGCGCACAGCCCCTGATGTGGTGGGCGGCTGCTCGGTCATCGCATTCTCCTTTGAGGTGCAAAGCGCAGGTGGTGTCCTGAGGCCCGCCGGCTCGGCGGTGCACAGGATCAGGACCGCGAACCGGCGCCGTGATACACCCGCGGCGCTGCCCCCTGGCAGAGCCCCCCGCGTCGACTCTCCGCTCGCGCGACCGCCCCGTCAACAGCCCCAGCGCCGGTTGATCTCGACAGCCGACCCAGCCCGCTCCGTGGACCGCCCGTGGACCGCCCGTGGACCACCCCTGGGCCGCCCGTGCTGCGGCTCGTGACGCAGGTGGAGGCGCTGGCCTCAGCCGGGTTGCCCGTCGACGTAGAGCCAGCGCCCGGCGCCACGCTCGAAGCGGCTCACCTCGTGCAGCGTGCCGCGGTCGGACCCGGTGCGAGACGTCCCCTGCGACCAGCGCGCGACGAACTCGACCACGCCGGTTGGCTCGCCGCCGGCCCCGGCCCGGGTGCGCAGCACAGTCAGGCCGACCCACCGGGTGGCCGGGTCGAGGTCGATCCGGTCCGGCCGGGTGCGCGGATGCCACGTGCGCAGGAGGTAGGCGTCATCGCCCACCGCGAAGGCGGAGTAGCGCGAGCGCATCAGCTCCTCCGCCGTGGTCGCCCAGCGTTCGCCGGCGTGGAGCGGCCCGCAGCAAGCGGCATACGCCAGCGTGTCAGGGCCGCCGCCACAGGGACAGGGACGGAGCAGCGCGCCGCCGAACGCTCCCCCGCTCACGACCGGGCGCGTTGCGCTTCTCGGGCCGGCCACGGGGCGTCGTGCGGCCGCAGCGTCGACCAGCCGCGGCCGCGGGACAGGCCCGCGGAGAGCAGCCCGACGAGTGTGGCGGAGTTGCTGATGCGGCCTGCGAGAGCAGCGTCGACGGCGTCGTCGAGTGACACCCACAGCGGTCGCAGGCTCAGCTCCTCCGCCGTGCGCTGGTGCGCGTCGGCAGCCGCCACCTCCTGAAGGCGGCGGGCCAGGAAGATCCGCACCGTCTCGGGGAACGCGCCGGGTGACGTGATGTCGTCGGCCAGCACGTGCCACTCGCCGGCCGTCAGGTCGACCTCCTCGGCGAGCTCGCGCGCGGCGGCCTCCCACGGCGGCTCGCCGTCGACGTCGAGCAGGCCCGCGGGCAGCTCCCACACGTGACCCCCGGTCGCGTGTCGGTACTGCCGGATCATGAGCACCTGGTCGACGCCGCCCCGCTCACGCAGGGCGAGCACGGCGACAGCCCCGGGATGCGTCACGAAGTCGCGCGTCACGACGCCACCCGCACCGAGGTCGACGCGCTCGCGCACGACGTCGAAGATGATCCCCTCGAACGGCGTCGTCGACTCGAGGACGGGCTCGGCGGTCCACTCCTCGACGAGGTCGGCTCCCGTGCCGCTCGGTGCGTCCAGGCTCACCGGCGGTTCAGCCGGCGTCCGAGGAGGCGCCCGCCGCGGACACCGAGGCGTACTCGTCCGTGTCGCGCTCCGCCCGGCCCGCGTCGGCAGCGGCGCGGTGGCGCTCGACCTCCACGAGCCGCTCACTGCGCTGACGCTCGAGGGCGGCGCCGACGAGACCCGCGAAGAGCGGGTGCGCACGGTTGGGGCGCGACAGGAACTCCGGGTGCGCCTGCGTCGACACGTAGTACGGGTGAACCTCACGCGGCAGCTCGACGAACTCGACGAGCATGCCGTCGGGCGACGTGCCGGAGAAGACGAGGCCCGCCTTCTCGAGGTCGTCGCGGTAGGAGTTGTTCACCTCGTAGCGGTGGCGGTGGCGCTCCTGGACCTCGGCCTGGCCGTAGGCGGCGCGGGTGACGCTGCCCTCCTTGAGCGCGGCGGGGTAGGAGCCGAGACGCATCGTGCCGCCGAGGTCGCCGGCGCCCTCGACGAACGCCTTCTGCTCCTCCATGGTCGCGATGACCGGGTGGGCCGTCTCGGGGTCGAACTCCGTCGAGCTCGCGTCCTCGTTGCCGAGGACCGTGCGGGCGTACTCGATGACCATGCACTGCAGCCCGAGACAGATGCCGAGGGTGGGCACCTGCTTCTCGCGCGCCCACGTCAGCGCGCCGAGCTTGCCCTCGATGCCGCGCACGCCGAAGCCGCCCGGGACCAGGACGGCGTCGACACCGCCGAGAGCCCGCTGGGCACCGGCCGGGGTCTGGCACTCGTCGCTGGCGACCCAGCGGATGCTGACCTTCGCGTCGTGGTGGAAACCACCGGCGCGCAGCGCCTCGGTGACCGAGAGGTAGGCGTCGGGCAGGTCGATATACTTGCCGACGAGGGCGATCTCGATGGCGTGCTCCGGGTCGTGCACGCGCTGGAGCAGCTGGTCCCACTCGGTCCAGTCGACGTCGCGGAAGCCCAGGCCGAGACGCCGGATGACGTACGCGTCGAGCCCCTCGCGGTGCAGCACCTTGGGGATGTCGTAGATGCTCGGCGCGTCGACGCACGCGGCGACCGCCGTGACGTCGACGTCGCACATGAGCGAGATCTTGCGCTTGATCGGGTCGGGGATGTCACGGTCGGCCCGCAGCACGAGCCCGTCGGGCTGGATGCCGACCTGCCGCAGCGCGGCGACGGAGTGCTGGGTCGGCTTCGTCTTGAGCTCGCCGCTGGGCGCGAGGTAGGGCACGAGCGAGACGTGGAGGAAGAAGCTGTTGTCGCGGCCGATGAGGTGGCGCACCTGGCGCGCCGCCTCGAGGAAGGGCAGCGACTCGATGTCGCCGACCGTGCCACCGATCTCGGTGATGATGACGTCCGGAGCGTCCGGACCTCCGGTGGCGAGGGCGCGCATGCGGGCGACGATCTCGTTGGTGATGTGCGGGATGACCTGGACGGTGTCGCCGAGGTACTCGCCGCGACGCTCCTTGGCGATGACGTGGTTGTAGACCTGTCCGGTCGTCACGTTGGCGCTGCCGACGAGGTTGACGTCGAGGAAGCGTTCGTAGTGACCGATGTCGAGGTCGGTCTCCGCCCCGTCGTCGGTCACGAAGACCTCGCCGTGCTGGAACGGGTTCATCGTCCCGGGATCGACGTTGATGTAGGGGTCGAGCTTCTGCATCGTGACCCGTAGGCCCCGCGATCTGAGAAGTCGTCCGAGGCTCGAGGCTGTCAGGCCCTTGCCGAGAGAGGAGGCAACGCCCCCGGTCACAAAGATGTGCTTCGTCGTTTCCACCACGGGCTTCGAGTCTACGTCATGCCGACGGGGTCCGCTGCGTAGCGGTCCACCCACCGGCGCGTCTCGGCGTCGGGAGTCGCCCACGTCGCGGCGCGGGCCCGTGCGGCGGCACCTCGACGCGCCCGGTTCTCCGGGTCGGAGAGGAGGAGGTCCACCTGGGCGGCCACTGCGGACGGGTCGCCCACGGCGACAAGGCAACCCGCGCCGCCGACGAGGTCGGGGAGGCCACCGGTCCTGGTCACCACCACGGGGAGACCGGCCGCCATGGCCTCCTGGACGACGAGCGCGCGGGCCTCCCACCGGCTCGTGAGGACGAAGGCGTCCGCAGCCCGGAGCCAGTCCCCCACGTCGGTGCGAGCCCCCACGAACCGGACGACGGGACCCTCCCCCTCCCGCTGGCGTATGCCGTCCGCCTCCTGCTCGAGTCGGGCGCGCAGCCGCTCGTCGCCGGCCCCGACGACGACCCAGGTCGCGGGGACGCGGGAGAGCCGGGCGGCCTGCACGAGCGTCGGGAGGTCCTTCTGCGGGGCGATGCGCGAGACGGTGAGCACGACCGGCTGGTCGAGCCGGATGCCGGCCCCGGCGAGTAGGGCACCCCGCCCGGCCGGGGCGAGGGRCTCGGACCGCAGGAGGGCCCCCACGGCCGCCGACGGCACGGTGGCCAGCTCGGTTCGGCGCGCCCCCAGCGAGACGGCGAGCTCGACGAGGTCGGCGCTCGCCCCGGTGACGAGGTCGGCCCGGCGCAGCGACCACGCGACGAGACGGCGCGCGACGCCCGCCCCCATGCGGGCAGGAGCGGAGCGCGGGACCGGCGGCAGGTCGTTGTGCAGGGACACGACGAGGCGAGGCCGGGGCCGGGCGCGTGCGACCGCCACGGCCGCGATGACCGCGGCCTGGTGACCGTGCGCGTGCACGACGTCGACGGTGCCGGCGAGCTGCATGATGCGGTGCCAGTCCACGAGACCGCGTGGGGCGCGCGCGCCGCCGTGGACGGGCCACAGCCGGTGCGCGTCGGGCCAGCCGAAGGTCTGCGCCGTGGCCTCCGCCGTCACGATCTCGACGTCGTGGCCGAGGTCGCGAAGCCCGTCGACGAGGGTGTCGACGTGAGCACCGACCCCGCCGGTGGACCGGCCGAGCACCATGAGGATCCTCATGCGGCCACGTCCGCCGCCTCGGCGTCACGTCGCGGGCGCCGCACCCGGGTGAGGACGGACCGGTCGATCGTGACCGCGAGACCCGCCATGACGAGGAGGGCCACGATGCCCACACCGACTCCGACGACGACGCTGGAGCCCAGCGACTGCCCGACACCGCGTACCGACAGCCACGAGGCGACGCCACGTCCGACCCCAGCGCCGACGATGGCGGCGGTCAGAGCGGCCACGAGGGGTCGGGCCGGCAGCGAGAGCGCGCGCCAGCCCCAGGTCCGCCCGACGAGCACGACGAGCAGCGACGCCCCGAGAGCGAGACCGGTGCTGGAGCCGGCTGCCAGCGCCCGCAGGGTCTCCGGGCCGCCGGCACCGGAGGCGTCGAGCACGACGAGCGGCAGCACGACCGAGGCGAGCCAGCCCACCGCGGCGAGGCCGCCGGCAGCGAGCGGCGAGCCGCGCACGTAGGACGCTCTCGAGAGGAGACCGATGACGCCGAGGCCGACCACCGACGGGGCGAAGAGCGTCACCGCGTCGCCCATCGTCGCCAGGGTCTCGAGCGACGCCTCGGACCCGGAGCCGGCGTCCAGGGCGCTGAAGAAGGCACCGACGGGGATCGCGACCGCGACGAGGGTCGCTGCACCGAGGAGCGTCACGACCAGGGTCGCGAGCCAGGCCCGGCGCAGCGTCGCGGCCGCGACGTCCCGGGCCTCCGGTTGCGCACGATGCGCTGGAGGCGCCGTATGCCCCCGGTGCGCAGGCTGATCCCCCGGCGCCGCGACGGTTCCTCCACGCCCGGCGTCTGCGCCGGCCAGCGACGGGAAGGCGGCCGTCGCGAGCGGCACGGCCAGGACGGCATACGGCAGCAGGGTCACGGCCTGGGCGTAGGTGTAGACGTTCAGGGTGCCCGCCCCGCCGCGGTCGTTCGCGAGGCGGATGACGACGAGCGTCGCGATCTGCTGGCCCGCGACGGCCAGCAGGCCCGAGACCGCGAGCACGCGGACCCGGCTCCCCACACCGTCGGGGAAGCGCAGCCGCGGACGCAGCCGGAGGCCCGCCCGGCGCGCCGGGACGAGCAGGGGCAGCGCGAGGGCCACGACGCCGAGCGTCGTGCCGACGCCGAGCACGACGAGAGCGCCGTGCGGGACCTCGTCGATGGGGGCCGCGGGGTCGCCGGCGAGCGCGCGGTAGGCGAGGTAGGTCGCGATGACGACGAGGCTCGACAGCAGGGGCGCGAGAGCCGCGCCGACGAACCGGTGGTGCGCCTGCAGCACCCCGGCCAGGACGATCGCCACGCCGTAGAGCGGGACCTGGACCGCGAAGATCCTCAGCAGGTCCGTGCCGAGCGCGACCTCCCCGGCGCATCCCGTCCCGAGCAGCGCGCCGGCGATCGGGCCCGCGGCGAGCGCGAGCACGACGCCGAGGGGCACGAGCACGACAGCCGCCCAGGTGAGCAGCGCCGACGCGGTGGCGTCGGCGCCCGCCCGTTCACCGCGGGCGAGTGCGCCCGCGACGAGGGGGACGGCAACGGCGGCGAGCACTCCCCCGGCCGCGATCTCGAAGAGCACGTTGGGCACGGCGTTGACCGACTGGTAGACGCTGCCGACGCAGGTGGCGCCGACGGAGTGCGAGAAGACGAACCATCGTCCGAAGCCGACGACCCGCGCTACGAGGGTGATCACGGCAATGGTGCCTGCGGTCGCCAGGAGCCCCCGATGGGAGCGCCGGCCGTCGGCCGCCGTGTCAGGCCCGCTCATCGGCGCTCACGGCCCCATTCGTCGACTCGTCGCAGCACCGGGTTGGCCTCGATGACCCGCGTGAAGCTGACCCGTTCCGAGGCGAGGGTCAGCGCGGCCAGGCCCACGAGGGCGACCCCCCGGCCGACGAGGCCGGTGCGCTCGACGAGGGCGAGCCCCAGGAGGGCGCCGGCCGCGTTGGCCCCGGTGTCCCCGAGCATCGACGACGCTCGCAGGTCGTCGTGCACAACACCGAGCGAGGAACCGACGGCCGTGGCCGCGGCCACGCCACCGACGAGCGGGAGCCCGGCGGCGACGGTGACCTTGAGGGCGCGTCCGGGCCGCAGGTCGAAGAGGTTGACGGCGTTGGCCGCTCCTGCCACGACCGCGCCGCCGACCAGGGAGGACAGCACGCCCGTCGGCCCGGGTCGTCCAGGTCCGCCCGGTCGTCCGGGTCCGCGGGAGTCGACGAGCGCCACACCGAGGAGCCCGGTCAGGCCGAGCCCGACGATCTTCACGGCTCCCGTCGTGACCTCGCCCCGTCCGAGCGCGCGGAGGTGGCCCTTGAGCCCCTTGTCCGCGGTGCCCCCGACGAGGTCGTCGAGCGCGCCGAGGGCGCCGGCCGACAACGCGACGATCGCCGTCGCCCCGGCGGAGCCGCCGGCGGACCGGCCGGCGGACCGGCCGGCGGCTCCCGGCGCGAGGCGGGAGACGACTGCCCCGACGGCGGTCGCGGCCGCAGCACCGGCCACGGCGCCGCCGACCCAGGCGGGCCCCTCGAGAAGGGTGACGGTGGATCCGGCGTGGTTGGTGCGTGCCCAGGGGTCGCGGACCGCGGCCGGCAGGCCTCGGCCGGTGCGCAGCAGCGACCAGGACACCGCCGCAGACCCGATGACGGCAGCGAGCGATGCGACGGCGGACGAACCCGCGTGCCGACGGCTCCGCGTCACGGGAGCACCCGCGGGACCCGGGCGGTGGCGCCGGAGGCGATGCCGTAGTGGCCGATCCTCTGGTCGAGCGCACCCTCGACGGCGAGCACCACGGTCGCCGGGCCGCTGCCGGCGCGGGCGTGGTCCACGGTGGAGACGATCTGGGCGGTCTCCGACTTCTCGCGGACCGCCTGCACCGCGTTGGACGTCTCGGCCTGCCCCGCCGCAGCGAGGGTGTCGCCTCCGGCGACCACCGTGGCATGGGAGGACCCGGCGAGCGCGGTGACCAGGGCTCGGATGGCGTCGGACCGCGCCGTGACGACCGGTTCGGTACCGGCGTAGTCGCCGGACACGACGACGGCGAGGTCCGACGGCGCGAGCTCGGCGACTGTGCTGTCGAGCAGGTTCGCGTCGACGAGCACCTTGAGGGCGGCGAAGCGCTGGGGCGACGAGCCCGTGCTGCCCGTCGAGACCGTGAGGTCGGCGAGGACCTGGAGCAGCAGGGCGTCACCCGTGGCGGACGTGCTGAGCCCGAGCGCGGTCGCAGCGTCATGAGCGGCCTTCGCCCGGTCGCTCGACTGGCTCGGGTCGAACCAGTCGGGGCTGATCGTGACGGTCCCGGCCAGGGCGGCGCCGCTCTGGGTCACGACGTCCTCGAGGTTGCTCACCATGGTGCCGTCGGCAGACGGCATGACGACCACGACCGCACGGTGACCGGTGAGCCGGCCACGCACGACGCGGGGCTGGACGGCCGACGCGTACTCATCAGAGCCTTCGACGAGCTTCTCACTCACCGTGAGCTTGTCGTTGAGGGTCTGCTTCTCGGTGCGCAGCGCGGCGACCTGTTCACTGAGCTGGTCGCCGAGGTTCCCCTGGAGCGGACCGGCCCCGAGGACGATACCGACCGCGAGTGCGAGGAACACCGAGATGATCGAGACGAGGTGGTAGCGGAAGTCGATCACGTGAAGATCCCAACGATGGCGGTCCGGAGGTCGTCCCATCGGGCAGCGAGAACCTGCAGCCACACCTGGCCGGCGGGAGTCGACGCCAGCGCGGCGATGAAGGCCAGCATGCCGACGAGGAGCATGGTCACGAGCAGGCGCCCCGGGATCCGGGCGCGATAGAGCTGGCTGACGCCCTTGGCGTCCACGAGCTTGCCGCCGACGCGGAGGCGCGTCAGGAAGGTCGAGGCCTGGCCGTCGCGTCCCTTGTCGAGGAACTCCACCAGGGTGACGTGGGTGCCGACGGCGACGATGAGCTCGGCCCCGGAGTCGTCGGCGAGGAGCATCGCGACGTCCTCGCTCGTGCCTGCGGCGGGGAAGACGACCGGGGTGATCCCGAGTGCCTCGACGCGGGCGAGTCCCGGGGCCCGGCCGTCGCGGTAGGCGTGGACGACGATCTCGGCGCCGCAGCGCAGGGCCTTGTCGGAGACGGAGTCCATGTCGCCGACGATGAGGTCCGGCTTGTGGCCGGACTCGAGGATGGCGTCAGCGCCACCGTCGACCCCGATCAGGATGGGGCGGTACTCCCGGATGTAGGGCCGCAGCGCCTCGAGGTCCTCGCGGTAGTGGTAGCCGCGCACCACGATGAGGCAGTGACGACCGTCGAGCTCGGTCGTGATCGCCGGCACCCCGACGCCGTCGAGCAGGAGGTCGCGTTCCTTGCGGATGTACTCCATCGTGTTGGTCGCGAACGCCTCGATCTGCACGGCGAGGCCGGCTCGCGCCTCGTGCATCTGGGCCTGCACGGCTTGGGCGTCGAGCACCGTGCCCGTGGCGACCTTGGTCTCGCCCTGCCACAGGTCGGCGCCGTCGAGCCGCAGCGGCTGGCCGTCCGAGAGGGTCATGACCTCCGTGCCGGCGGCATCGAGGAGCGGGATGCCGGCCTCGACGAGGATCTGCGGGCCGAGGTTCGGGTAGCGACCGCTGATCGAGGCGCTGGCGTTGACCACCGCTGCCGGACGCACCGCGACGAGGGCGTCGGCGCTGACCTTGTCGAGGTCGGCGTGGTCGATGACGGCGATGTCGCCGGGCTGGAGGCGCTTGGTCAGCGTCTTGGTCCGCCGATCGACGCGCGCGCTGCCGACGACGCCGGGACCGGGGTCGTGCGCACGGGGACGGCGGCGGATGGAAAGAGCCATGATGGCCTCAATCGTGCCACGTCGGGATTTGAGGAGCCCATCGGTCCGCGGCCACGTCGACGGCCACGTGCCCCATCGCAGAGGACGACCTACCGGTGGCCGATCCGCGCGCCACCGGTCTGCTCGAGCAGGTCACCGGCATGCGCCAGACCGGCCTCGGAGTCGGGGTCGCCGCCCATCATCCGCGAGAGCTCGCGCAACCGGGCGTCTCCCTGCACGACCGAGACGCTGCTCGAGGTGATGCGTCCGTCGTCGGCCTTGTGCACGACGAGGTGCCGGTCGGCGAACGCCGCCACCTGTGCGAGGTGGGTGACGACGATGACCTGGGCGTGCTCGGCGAGGGCGGCGAGACGCGCGCCGACGTCGAGCGCGGCCCGGCCGCCGACTCCCGCGTCGACCTCGTCGAAGACGAACGTGGGCGGACCACCGTGCGCCTCGCCCGACGGGCTTGCAGAGCCCACGACCTCGAGCGCGAGCATGACCCGCGACAGCTCGCCGCCGGACGCCGCGCGGGCCACGCTGCGTGGCGTGGCACCCGGGTTGGCCGCGAGGAGGATCTCGACGTCGTCGATCCCGTGCCGTGAGAGCCGGACCCGCTCCCCGTCGGGCAGCGCGACGCCGTCGGGGTCGGTCCGCCGGCGGAGCTCGACGTGGACGACGGCTTTGCCCATGGCCAGGTGGGCCAGCTCCTGGGACACGCGGATGCCGAAGTCGTCACCGGCCGCCCGGCGCGCGTCGGACAGGGCGAGCGCTGCGGCGACGAGCGAGGCCTCGAGCTGGGCCACCTCGGCGCCGAGACGCTCGACCCGGTCGTCGGCGGTCACGAGCTCGTCGAGCCGGGCGGCGCCGCGCCCGGACCACTCGAGCACCTCGTCGACCGTCTCGCCGTACTTCCGCGTCAGGACGCCGAGGGCTGCCCTGCGCTCCTGCACGTAGCCGAGTCGCTCGGGGTCGAGGTCGACGTCCTGGAGGTATGCCGTGAGGTCGGCAGCGAGGTCCGTGACCAGCGTGCCGACCTCGTGCAACCGCTCGTCGAGCCCCGCGAGGGCCTGGTCGTGGGCAGTCGCCGGCGTGAGCGCGCCGCGCGCCGACCCGATCAGGTCGCGCACGTTCGGAGCCGGCTCGGCGGCATAGTCGTCACCGCTGAGGTCGGCGAGCGCCTGCGCCGCGGCAAGACGGAGGGTGTCGGCGTGCGCCAGCCGCTCGTCCTCCGCGCGGAGCGCGGCGTCCTCTCCAGGCTGCGGGTCGACCGCCTCGATCTCCTCGAGCGAGGCCGTGAGCGAGTCGATCTCACGGGCGCGCTCACGGGCCTCGGAGACCAGTCGGGCGTGCTCGCGGGCGGAGTCGCGCCACCGGTCGTAGAGCTCGGCGACCCGGTCGCGAAGGGCGCTGAGGGCGGGACCGCCGAAGTCGTCGAGGACCACCCGGTGGGCGTCGCCCTGCTTGAGCCGCCACTGGTCGGCCTGTCCGTGCACGGCCACGAGCATCTGTCCGAGCTCGGCGAGCACCGCGACGGGGGCCGTGCGCCCACCGACGTGGGCCCGAGACCGGCCGGCCGCGGCGATCGTGCGGGCGATGACGAGCTCGCCGTCCTCGTGGTCGGCACCTGCCTCGTCGGCCCGGACGAGGGCGGGGTGGTCGAGCGGCAGCTGCACGACGCCCTCGACGAGGGCCGACGACGAGCCGGTGCGGACGAGCCCGGAGTCGGCGCGCTCACCGAGCAGCAGGCCGAGGCCCGAGACGACCATCGTCTTACCGGCCCCGGTCTCACCCGTGAGCACGTTGAGCCCGGGGCTCAGGTCGAGGACGGCGTCGTCGATGACGCCGACGCCGCGGATCCTCATCTGGCTGAACACGGGACCACCTTAGGGCCGAGCACCCTCACTGAGGTCCACGTCGTCCACGGCGGCCGCGCCGTCGCCGTTGCCGCGCCAGCCGGCCACCGACAGGTTGAACTTGGCCACGAGGCGGTCGGTGAAGGGCGCGCTCGTGAGGCGCGCGAGTCGCAGTGGTCGCACCCCACGGCATACCTCGATGCGCGCACCGGGCGGGAGGTCGACGTGCCGTCGACCGTCGCACCACATGACACCGGCCCCCTCCGTGGCGGCCTTGATCTCCACCGCGAGATGCGTGTCGGGACCGAGCACGAGTGGGCGGGCGAAGAGGGCGTGAGCTGCGCTGGGGACGAGGAGCATCGCCTCGACCTGGGGCCAGACGACCGGCCCACCGGCCGAGAACGCGTAGGCCGTCGAGCCCGTGGGCGTCGACACGATGACCCCGTCGCAGCCCCAGCTCGACAGGGGTCGCCCGTCGACCTCGACGGTGACCTCGAGCATCCGCTCGCGCGACGCCTTCTCGACGCTCACCTCGTTGAGCGCCCAGCTGCTCGCGATGAGGTCGCCGTGGAGCTTGGCGTCGACATGGAGCGTCATGCGCTCCTCGACGGCGTAGTTGCTGCTCGCGATGTGCTCGACCGTGGCGTCGAGGTCGTCGCGCTCCGCTTCGGCCAGGAAGCCGACGTGCCCGAGGTTGACGCCGAGCAGGGGCACGTCGACGCTGCGGGCGAACTCGGCGCCTCGCAGGATGGTGCCGTCACCGCCGAGCACCACGACGAGGTCGCACCCCTCCGCGACCTGCTCCTCGGCGGAGGCGATGTGCACGCGGGAGCTGTCCTTGAGGTCGAGGGCCTTGGCCTCGTCGGCCTGCAGCGACACATCGATGCCGAGGTGGGTGAGGCGTTCGACGACGCCCTTGGCGACGGTCAGCGCCTCGGGGCGTCTCGGGTGGGCCACGAGCAGGATCCGGCGCGTCACGGGGGTCCTTCCAGGTCGACGGCCTCCAGCATGTCATCCACCGCCGTCACGGACGCGCCCGGTACGGGTCTCGGAGCCAGCCAGAAGAGGAACTCGCGGTTGCCGTCCCCGCCGGCTATCGGGCTGGCGGTGGCCCCGTGCAGGTGCAGTCCCTGCTCGGCGACGACGGCGGCCACGTTCCGGAGAACGCGGCGGCGCTCGTGCGGAGAACTGACCACGCCGGATCGGCTGAGCCGCTCCCGACCCACCTCGAACTGCGGCTTGACCAGCACGACCAGGTCACCGTCGTCGGTGATGAGGGTGCGCATGGCGGGCAGGGCGATGGCGAGGGAGATGAAGCTGAGGTCGGAGACGACGAGGTCGAAGGCGCCACCGAGTCCCGCGGCGTCGACGTCCCGGATGTTGGTACCGGGCAGGTCACGCACCCGCGGGTCGGTGGCGATGGACTGGACGAGCTGGTCGTGGCCGACGTCGAGCGCCGTGACGTGAGCTGCCCCTCGTTCGAGGAGCACCTGGGTGAACCCACCCGTGCTCGCCCCGACGTCGAGGCATCGCCGACCCTCGACGGGGACGGGCCAGGTGTCCAGGGCGTGCAGGAGCTTGAGGGCTGCGCGGCCCACCCAGCGGTCCGGCTCCCGGGTCAGCTCGATGGTCGACGAATCGCCGACCGGGAGAGCAGGCTTGCTCGCCGGTTTGCCGTCGACGCGCACCACTCCGGCGGCGACGAGCTCACGCGCCTGGGTGCGCGACCTGGCGAGTCCGCGTGTGACGAGCTCGACGTCGAGGCGACGCGTCACGCCCCACCCAGACCGCCGAGGCGGCTCTGCAGGCTCCGGTGGGCGTGCTCGCCCGCCTCGATGCGTTCGGCGAAGGATCCGGGCTGCGCCTCGGCGAGGCGCGCCATCGCCTCGTCGACCGCTTCGTCACCCGTCACCGGCGGCTCCGGAACGTCGCGGGTCTCGTCCGGGTCGGGCTCGGCCGGGCGGGGTGCCGTGACGGCCGCCCCGGCGCTGCCCTCGACCTCCGACGGCTCGCCGGACCCGAGGTCGGCGCGTCGAGCGTCAGTCTCCCCAAGCATGTGTTGCCTCCGTGTCATGTGGCTGCTCCGCTGGGTCACGCTACCGGGTCGGTGGCGTCAGGGGTCGTTGGCGAGTCGTCGAGCAGTCGGTCGAGCGCCTCGGCGTCCCGGCAGAGCTGGTCGCGGTCCGATCTCTCGGCCCGGAGGCGCAGCAGTGCGGCCAGGCCCGCCCGCACCACCTCGATGGGCGTCCCGCTCCCCCGTTCGATGTGCAGCCCGTCGTCGGTGTGGGTCACCCGGGCGGCGCCGCACCGCCACCCGTCCGCGTCCGGCACGGGAGCGGCATACGGCTGCAGGAGCTGGTCGAGAGAGGCAAGGACATACGTCGGGGACGCGTCGCCGGCCACCAGGTCGGTCGGCCGGTCGACGCCGGTCAGCACCCAGGCCGAGTCGATGCCTGCTGCCTCGGCGCCGCTGATGTCGGTGCCGAGCCGGTCCCCGACCGCGAGGGTTCTGTCCGGACGCGTCCCGAGGCGGTCAAGCGCCAGGCGGTAGAGCGGAGGGTGCGGCTTGCCGACGACGGCCGGCCGTCGCCCCAGAGTGGTGGCGAGCAGGTCGACATAGGCGCCGTTCCCGGGCGACTGCCCCCACGGAAGGGGCAGGGTCGCGTCGTCGTTGGTGGCGACCCAGAGCAGCCCGGTCGTCAACGCGCGCCCTGCCGTCTCGAAGTCGCTCACGCGCAGCTGCTTGCCGTATCCCTGGAGCACGGCAGCGACGCCGGCAACCTCGTCGGCACCGCCGCCCGGGGACACGGGGACGAGGCCGGCGTCCTTCAGGGCCTCCACGACACCCTCGCCACCCAGGGCGAGAACGGCTGCTCCCCGCTCGAGCTGGCCGGCAAGCTGCGCCGCACCGGCCTGCGCGCTCGTCACGACGTCCGAGGGCGTAGCCGGGGCGCCGAAGCCAGCGATCTGCGCTGCGACCTCGTCCGGCACGCGCGACGCGTTGTTCGTGGCGTAGACGACCTTCATGCCGCGGGCCACGAGCTGCTGGAGGCCTTCCGCGGCCTCGGGCACGGCGTCCGACCCGCGGTAGACGACACCATCGAGGTCGCACACCACCCCGTCGTAGCCCGCGACCAGGGGTTCGCCCGCGCTCACCGTGTCCATGCCACCTCCTCGGAAGAAGACCCTACGACGAAGGCGTACCGGCGGAGCGGCTGGTCGAGTCCGGTACGGGTCCGGCACGGGTCCGACCTGTCGATCGGACCCGTTGCTGGGACCCTGACCGGGCTGCGATCAGCGCTGGTCGTCGTCGTTCTCGTTTTCGTCGGACACGACGGCGTCGCCGAACTCGTCGTCGTCTTCTTCGTCGCCCAGCAGGTCGGTGACGTCGACGCCGTCGAGCTCCTCGAGCCGCTCGGCGGCATCCGTGGTGAGCTCGTGGTCCGCATCCGCGGCCCTGGCGAACCAGTCACGCGCCACCTCGACGTCACCCGCGGCGAGCTTGGCGTCCGCATAGGCGTAGAACAGGCGAGCCGCCGACGGACGGTTCGGGTTGATCCGCTTCACGAGGTCGCTGAGACCGGCGGCCGCGGCATCGAGCTGCCCGAGGTCACGACGGATCCCGGACACGACGATCGCGAGCTCGACCCGGTCGTCGATGGCGAGGTTGTTGGCCTCGTCCGACTGCGCGAGCTCGAGCGCCTTGTCGTGACGGCCGAGCGCGCGCTCGCAGTCGACCATGAGCGGCAGGAGGTGGCTCGACCCCGACAGGCGGCGCACCGTGCGGAACTCACCGAGCGCCCGCGCCCAGTCGCCGAGGCGGTAGGCGACCAACCCCAGGGACTCACGCGCGGCAGGGACGCGTCCCGCGCGGCGCACGGCGGTCTCGGCGTGGGCCAGGGCCGCCTCGGGCTCGACGTCGAGCAGCTCAGCCACCATGACGAGGTGCTGGGCGACGCCTTCCGCGTTCTCCTTGGACAGGGTGCGCAGCTGGTTCTTGACGCCGCGATCGACCTCGTTCCCGGTGACGCCCTCGCGGATCGCCGGCTCGGGCTTGCGCGGCGACTTGGGCGTCAGGCGCGGACCACCGCGCCGGTCGTCGTCCTGCGGGCGGCCGGCGCCGCCGCGGGGCCGGTCGTCGAATCGCCGGGGACCACGGTCATCCCGGCCGCCACCGGAGCGACGGTCATCGGAGCGGTAGCCGCCCCGGTCGTCACGGCCGCCGCTGGACGGGCGGTAGCCACCGCGGTCATCACGGCCGCCACCAGAGCGACGGTCATCAGAGCGACGGTCATCAGAGCGGTAACCGCCCCGGTCGTCACGGCCAGAGCTGGACGGGCGGTAGCCACCGCGGTCATCACGGCCACCACCAGAGCGACGGTCATCAGAGCGGTAGCCGCCGCGGTCGTCACGGTCTCCGCTGGAGCGACGGTCATCAGAGCGGTAACCGCCGCGGTCATCACGGCCGCCACCAGAGCGACGGTCATCAGAGCGGTAACCGCCCCGGTCATCACGGTCTCCGCTGGAGCGACGGTCATCAGAGCGGTAGCCGCCCCGGTCGTCACGGCCAGAGCTGGACGGGCGGTAGCCACCGCGGTCATCACGGCCACCACCAGAGCGACGGTCATCAGAGCGGTAACCGCCCCGGTCGTCACGGCCAGAGCTGGACGGGCGGTAGCCACCGCGGTCATCACGGCCGCCACCAGAGCGACGGTCATCAGAGCGGTAACCGCCGCGGTCATCACGGCCGCCGCTGGAGCGTCGGTCGTCAGAGCGGTAGCCCCCACGGTCATCTCGCCGCGGCGCCGACGATCGGGGAGCACCCGACCTGGGCGCTCCCGAGCTCTGTCCGGCCCCGCCGCTGCGTGCGGGACCTCGGTGACCGCCGTCGCGGTCGCGGCGGTCGCCTCGGCTGTCGTTGCCGTCCTGGTCACTCATGTTCTGCATCCTTCCGCGCCGACCACGGTCGGCGCCACCTCTGGCGTCATCGAGCACAAAAAAGAAAGAGCGCCCCAGACGGATCAATGAAGTTCCGTCCGGGGCGCTCTGACAAAGTGTGTCCGGCTGCGTCCTACTCTCCCACACCGTCACCAGTGCAGTACCATCGGCGCTGAAGGGCTTAGCTTCCGGGTTCGGAATGGAGCCGGGCGTTTCCCCTTCGCTATGACAGCCGAAACTCTATGGAGATATCAAATCAAGTGGGTGGTGG